>JBEGMF010000063.1:0-6590 GCA_041183205.1 Actinomycetota bacterium
GCGGTGCGATTTACTTTGACCTGGAATCCTTGTGCGCGTAACAAGTCGGTAGCTTCGGTGACCGTCTTATTCACAACATCGGGCACGGTGACTTTCGGCGTCGATGATCCGCCGCCCAAAAGTGAGATCATTAAAAACACAAGCAACGCAATAACGGCCAACACACCGAGCGTGACGCCAACCCAAAGTCCGGTACGACGCGGCGGTGGTGCCGGCGGAACGTAATTGTTTGCCATCGTGGGCGGGCCAGCTGCACCGGCGCCACCCGCTGCGGGAACAATGGTGGTGGCATCGCCATAACCGCCGGCGTCAACGCCACTTGCCAACGTTGGTTGACCCTCCAAAAAGCGACGTAAATCAGAACGAAGATCTTCAGCCGATGGATAGCGCAGCATCGCATCTTTGTTGAGCAGTTTCATACAAATTGATGAAAGCGCTTCGGGAACATTCGGATTCACACGATTTGGCGCTAATGCCTGCTCTTGAACGTGCTTATAGGCAACAGCCACTGGCGAATCACCCGTAAACGGAGGACGAGCCGTAAGCATTTCGTAAAGAACACAACCAAGTGAATACAAATCCGAGCGCGGATCAACGGCGCGTCCTTGCGCTTGTTCCGGTGAGAAATATGTTGCCGTTCCCATAACCGAACCGGCTTGGGTGAGATTTACTGCAGCATCGCCAGTGGTCGATGCCTGTGCAATTCCAAAGTCGGCAACTTTTACTTGACCCGATGGTGTGATGAGGATGTTGCCGGGCTTTACGTCGCGATGAACAACACCATTGCGATGAGCAAAACCTAAAGCCGCTGCAATGTCAGCTGTTACTTCAGCAGCGCGATTCGGATGGAGAGGACCTTCCGTGCGGATGATTTCCGCCAAACTGCGTCCTTCGACATACTCCATGACAATGAAGTAGGTGCCGTACTGAGATCCCCAATCGTAAACGGCGACGATATTTGGGTGATTGAGGTTTGCCGCTGACTGCGCTTCACGGCGAAACCGTTCAACGAAGTTTTCGTCGCGGGCATATTCCGGGAAGAGAACCTTGACTGCCACCGGTCGATCGAGCAAGAGATCGCGTGCGAGATAGACATCGGCCATTCCACCTCGAGCAATCTTGCGATGAAGTTCGTAACGATCGTTGAATGTGGTGGGACCAGGGGGTGTCGTACTCATTAATCAAACTTTAGAAGTGATTGAGGGGTATTTCTTGCCACGAACGAACTTTTAACAGCCGCCTTGTGCAGCCAATGCCGTTTGTAAGACGGCCCTTGCAATCGGGGCGGCTACTCGTCCGCCAGTCGCCTCAGATCCACCCGACTGATTAAGCACAACAACTGCAACGGCAACCGTCGCTGGTTGGTTTGGTGGACCAGCAAATCCGATGATCCACGTATGACTTTTTGGTGGTTCGGTGCCTAATTGCGCCGTTCCCGTCTTTCCGCCCACTGCGCAACCGGCAATTTGCAAGCCCGTTGCCGTTCCGGAGCGCACAACTCCAAGCATGTCCTCGTACATGGCCGATGCATTGGCAGGACTTAAGGGACGCAACCACTCATTAACGGCATAGTTTTTGATCAGATTTCCTTGCGGATCGCGAATTTCGCTCATGACATGCGGAGTCATCATGCGACCACCGTTAGCCACAGCACCGGCAACCATCGCCATTTGAATTGGCGTTGCTTGGACATCATTTTGACCAATTGACGATTGTGCCAACTTCGGTTGGTTCCGACCGACGTCAGTTGGGAATACCGATTTCGCTGGATCAGGAAGGTCAATACGCGGAGCCGAATTAAAACCCCACTTACCTGTGCCCGCAACCATGTCAACTGGTCCGATTGTTTCGGCGCCCATTTGTGCAAATGAAGAGTTACAGGAGACACGCAAAATTTCCGGCAGCGGACCACCACATGTTTCGCCACCAAAATTTCGAATTGGCTTATTTGTGTCTTGCGGGGTGTAGGAAGAAACGAATGGATACACCGGATCGGAATTCGTGACTTTGCCGGTTTCTAAACCAATACCGCCAGTGACAACTTTAAATGTCGAACCTGGAAAGTAACGGTCTTGATACATATGGGCGCGCATTGGAGTACCGGGCGCAGCGTTGAGAAGTTCCCAGGCCGATTTCGAAATTTCCGAATCGTTACTGCTCACCGTGTTCGGATCGTAAGAAGGGAAACTCCAGAATCCCAGAATTGATCCGTCACGCGGATCGAGGGCGACAACTGAACCTTCTCGATTACCGAGTTGATCTTTGGCGACTTGTTGAATGTCTTTTCGCAACGAAAGCACAACGTTGCCTACATTTTCGCGACTCACAAAAAGATCACCAAATCCGCGCACTTGTTGCGAAAAAGTAGCGCCGGCTAATTCGTCGTTGTATTGCTTCTCAACTCCGGACGAACCATAACGAAACGAAAAGAATCCTGTTACTTGACCAAATAAATCGCCCAATGGGTATTCACGTTGGCGATCAAATTCGCTCGATGGATCATCGGTTTTCTTTGACTGCGCAAGGATGGCACCGTCGGCCGAAATGATTGTTCCGCGTGGTCGATTGAAATCACGGCGCACTTGAGCGGAATTAAGAGGATTGTTGTCTAGTTCATCTTTCTGTACAACTTGGATCCAATTAAGTTTCACAAAAAGCGCAGCGAAAATGACAATCATAAAAACGCCGAGTCGAAAAATGGAACGATTCACGCGTTCACCACTTCTGCACTGCGATTTATTTCAACGCGAGATGTTTGATCGCTAATGCGGAGAAGCAATGCGACCAATACGTAGTTAACGACAAGTGATGAACCGCCGTAAGAAATAAATGGCATGGCGACACCAGTCAGCGGAAGCAAACGAATAACACCCGCAATGATGATGAATGCTTGCAGCCCCACTAACAACGTAAGACCGGTCGCTAAAAGTTTGTCGACCGAATTTTGCGCGCGCGAGGCGATACGCAAACCCGAACCAACAATGAGCAAATACGCCATCAAAATGATTGACCCACCTAAAAGGCCAAGTTCTTCAGCGATAACCGCAAAGATGTAATCGTTTTCCGCCAGCGGTATTCGCACTTCACCACCGAGACCTAAACCAGTGCCGGTTAAACCTCCAAATGCAATTGCAAATGTTCCCTGAATGATTTGGTAACCAGTGCCGCTGTAGTCCTGCCATGGATTAAGCCACGTATCCACACGAACCTTGACGTGACTAAATGCGTTCCAAGCAATAAACGCACCAGCAGCAAACAATGACGTTCCAATTACGAGAAACGACGTTCTCGATGTTGCGACCCAGATCATGACGATGAAGAGCGCAAAAAAGAGAAGAGACGATCCGAGGTCGCGTTGATAAAACATCACTACCAACGTGACGCCCCACGCCAATAAAAGCGGACCTAAATACTTCGGATGCGGTAACCGCAGCGGGCCAACTTTCCACTGGCTATTGGCAATCAACTCACGGTTATCGGCCAAATAAGCAGCGAAAAAGATGGCCAAAACAACTTTGGCGATTTCACCGGGCTGGAAACTAATAGGGCCAAAACCGACCCAAATTCGCGAGCCGTTAATCGTGCGGCCGACACCCGGCACTAAAGGAAGTAGGAGTAGTCCTATGCCAACAAGGGCAAAGGTGTAGCGATATCGCTCAAGGTCACGCGGACGCTTTACAAACCACAGTGTGGCGACGAAGGCGGCGATACCAACGGCAGTCCATGTTGCCTGCGCGGCGGCCAAACTTTCATTAAGTCCGGCAATGACGACATAGCCAAGACCGTTTAACAACGTGACGATTGGTAACAACACCGGATCGGATTCGGGGGCAAGTTTGCGCACAGCGAAATGCGCGCCCATGAAAAGTCCCAAGACAATGATGAGAAACGGAACGATATTGGCAGGGATTTCCGCTGTTGCTCCGAGGCTGGCCAAGACGTAGGCCGATGCGGTGAGGATCACCGCCATCAACATCATGCCGAGTTCTGAATTTCGACGCGACATCACGGCACCGCGGCGATAGTCGTTGTTGTTGACGTCGTGGTTGATGATGTTGTTGTCGTAGTAGTTGCAGTTTCACGAGTTTTCTGTGCAACCAAATTGTCGATATAGCGACGAGCGGATTGTTCCGATCCTTCTTCAACGCCAGCTTGAACATCGGCAAAAGCGCTTTCGGGAACATCGCTGAGTTTCACATCGGTGACTTCAGATAATTGCGGATCAAACCACAACACCCCATTTGGCTTCCCGCGATAGATCGCCAAATTCTCACCGTCGACGCCGACAAACCATGTTTGGGTCCCGGTCCACCAAACAACACCAAAAGCGAAAATGAAAATAAACGCCACTGTGCTTAGGAAAAGAACAACTCTCCAGGTAAATACTTCTCGCAATGTACCGAGGCGACGAGTCTCAACTGGTTGCCTTGCCGTTTGCACGGTCGCATCAGAATGAATAGTTGCTGACTGCACACGCGCTGCGGTGGTTTGTTCTTTCGAAGAATCATCGACAATGTCAATGATGACGCAGGTGATGTTGTCGCGACCGCCGGCTTGGTTTGCCATGCGAATTAACTCACGGCACGCCTCACTGGGATCAGCAATTCGACGCAGAACAGAAGCGATCTGCGTATCAGCGAGTTCATTAAAAAGTCCGTCGCTGCAAAGCAAGAAACGATCACCCATGATGGGAGTGATTTCCCACGAATCGACCAAAACGCTGGTGTCGATACCTAGTGCTCTGGTCAAAATGTTTCGTTGCGGATGCAGCGCCGCTTCTTCGGCAGTTATTTGTCCTTGCCGCTCCATCGCAGCCACGAGACTGTGGTCTTCAGTGATCTGCGAAAGATCGCCGTTTGAAAACAGATAGAGACGTGAATCGCCAACATTTACAACGCCTAATGAATAGCCATTACGGGTTGGTATGGCAGCCATGCCAACCAATGTCGTTCCCATTCCGGCCAAATTTTCATTACCGCGTGCCTGCTCAACAACGGCGCGATTGGCGTTTTCGACGGCCGTAACCAGAGCGGCAATAGAAGGCCGAGCCGCACTTTCGTAGACATCGCGAAATGCGTCAAGGGCCGCGCGCGAGGCAACTTCACCGGCTTGATGGCCACCCATTCCATCAGCAACTGCGTAAAGACCGTTGATCGCTAAAAACGAATCTTCGTTTCCTTTGCGCACAACTCCGGTGTCAGTAGCGGCACCCCAAACGAATGTCGTCATTGCAACTCCATCACAGTGTTGCCAATTTGTACGACATCGCCGGCTTTCAACACCGTGGGCGCCGTTACTTTGTGACGATTAAGCCAGGTTCCATTGGTGGATCCCATATCTTCAATTTGCCAATTGCCATCGCGAAAAAACACTCGTGCATGAATTTGCGATGAATATGTGTCATCGAGAGTTATTTGGCAACCAGCGGCGCGACCAATCGACGTTTCTTCTAACAGCGGATAAATGCGGCCGGCGAGTTCAATCGGTTCCAGCACAGCGAAGTGCGGCGCGGAAATTTCCGATTCATTACGTTGTGCTTTACGACGTCCAAGCGGTGTTGCACCCGTTGTGGTAGCCGGCACGGCCCGCACTTCTTGCCAAACAGCGCGCACAACACGAAAGAAAAACAAATACAAAAGCGCGAGGAGCAGCAGTTTGAAAACAAGAAGTAGTTGGTCGGAGACCATATTTATGACGCCTGGAAAACGATGCGAGCCGAACCAATTCCAATTTGATCGCCATCGCGTAATTCGCGTTCGCGCACAGGAACTCCGTTAACGGTGGTTCCGTTCGTTGAGCCCAAATCAACGATGTAATAACCAGTGCCGCGCGGATGCACTTCCGCATGACGTCGACTGACATTTGATTCCGCGATCGTGACGTCACATTCAGGCAAGCGCCCAATCACAACGACTGACTGATGAAGAACCAAACGAGAACCGTCATTCAAAATAAGTGAGCCAGCGCCGACTCCGCCTTCGCCCTCTTTAAAGCGCGCCTCCACCGAAAATGTTCCGGTGCGTTGGTCATCGTCAACGACCATTTCCACTTCAACCGGTCCCAAAAAGACGTAACCCTCGTCGCGCGCATGCTCACGGGCGGCATCGCAAAGTTCACGAGCCAAAGAGTTAGCGATATCGGCAAAAGATTCGTAATCCCCGTTGGAGATGACCACCACAAAATCATTGGGAGACGTGACACGACCCCGCACATCGACCGTCCGATGATCGTCCATCTCCCGAGTGAGTCGCCGGCCGATCTCAATGGGGCGCACGCCATTTTTGAAGACGCGGGAAAACACTCCCTCTACGGCGTTCTCCAAGCGGCGTTCGAAGTTTTTCAAACCCATTGGGAACAGGTTAGTGAGGGTGGGGGCCGGTGAGAGGCCGACTCAGCCCACCAAAACCGCAATTTTCCCGATTGTTGGCCCTGCCGGTAGCCTCAGGGCTCCACTCGCGCGAGTGGCGGAATTGGCAGACGCGCAGGATTCAGGTTCCTGTGCCCGCAAGGGTGTGGGGGTTCAAGTCCCCCCTCGCGCACAACTCGGTCAGGCTCGAATCAGGGCCAATTGTTAGAATTTCTAAATCGAC
>JBEGMF010000064.1:0-6923 GCA_041183205.1 Actinomycetota bacterium
GAAAGATCGGCGACCTTGTAGTCAACGCCGGACGGAGCAATATCAACAGTGAGTGTCATAACAAACCTTTTTTTGGCAACTGCGTTCTTTACGCAGGGCATATCAGAGGGAACGCGAAGAACTCGAAAGAGAAATCACGCTTCTTCGATGCGCGTTAGTGCTTGGAGAAGCATGCACACCGCGGCTGTGGCCCTCTGACCTGTCATTCAGCCTTTGAGCAGTTTAGACGGCGAAGCCTTCAGGATTCGCCAATTCGCTCGGCTATTTCATCCACGATGGCAATCGGGCCTGGATCGACATCGGTTTCGACAGCCACATTGAGTGAAACGAAGGTACCGAAAAGCAGTAAATCCATCATCTGCGCAAGCAATCCTTCGCCTTGGGCCTCTACCGAGTACACCTCGCCAACAACTTCAACGAGGATCTCTTCGACTAAGTCAATACGCGCCGCAACTGACGGATGTTCAAATTCGTGGCGCAACAAAATTGCTTGGAACACTTGGCGCGTGACATCACCGTTAGTACCCCAACCGACGATTTCATTATGCGTTAACTCAGGAACTTGATTAGCAAATGCAGCGACTTTGGCATTCGTATTGAATTGCGATTTCCAAAACGACGCCACCGCTCCACCCGGGCCATTGCCGCCGTACACGATTGGTAATGCTCGTCCTATACGACGCGCTAACGCACGTGCCGGATTGTTCTCGGCAATTAAGGCGTTGCGACGTTGTTCAACTTGTTGTTGCGCTAGACGAATCCATTCATCACCACCGGGATAGAAACCCAGATGGTCGAGCGTTAAAAGCGCGGGCACCAAGAGCGAATCGATAGCGGCACGGGCAGCAGGAGCTTCGGGCACATTGATCGAAGTGAGGTTTTCTCGCTGCGCAATGGCGGCAAGTTCTCCGTCGCCACCGATACACACCACCGTTGCTCCATCGTCGACCGCCTCAGTAACCGCATCGACAACTTCGGCGGTGTTGCCGGTGAACGACATGGCAATCACCAATGTTGATTCATCAACAAAATGAGGAACGCCATAGCCGCGATGCACCACTAAGGGAACAGCGATTGTCGGTCCGACCGCTTCTAATAACAACGAACCCGCATGACCCGAAGTGCCGACACCAGCCAAAACAACATTGGCGATTTCGTCATGCGGCGGAAGATCGGCTTTGGCTAAGACAGCTTTTGTTTGCGCAATGGCAATGTTCATGCGCTCGGGCGCAGCCGCGGCTGCGTCAAACATTCCTAAAGAGTCGAGAATCATTCGGAGAAACTCGGACCAATTCCGTTAGCCGCAGCCAACGCCATTAAACGATCATGCTCGGCATCGTCAACGGATTTTGCTTCATCGGGCAACATCACGGGAATGTCGTTTGAAATTTGATACGCCCGTTTTAAGCGCGGGTTATACAGAATGTTTTCGCTTTCGAAATACCAAAGTGGACCTTTATCGACCGGACAGGCCAGCACTTCTACGAGACGTGGATCTAATGCCATGATTCCTACTTCTGGGCTTTGGCGATTAAGGCTTGTATTTCCGCTACATGCTTTTGACACGCCTGTTGGTTTGCAGCCTCAAGATTAAGGCGAAGCAGCGGCTCAGTATTAGACGGGCGGAGGTTAAACCACCATTTATCGTTCGGATCAGCCATTTCGCCGACGGTGAGGTCAACGGTAAGACCGTCCATACGATCCTGTTGGGCGCCGGCAAATTGCTGCGCCACGAAATCGATGACCGCGGCTGGATCGCTCACCGTGGTGTTTAACTCCCCCGACGCCACATAGCGCTCGTACGGTTTCCGCAACTCAGAAAGCGGTTGATTAGCGGCCGACAGAACTTCAAGAACGGCCAATGCGGCAATGATGCCGGAATCGGCGCGGTAGTTGTCGCGGAAGTAATAGTGACCCGAATGCTCACCACCAAAACACGCGCCGGTTTCCGCCATTACTTGTTTGATGAATGAGTGACCGACACGAGTGCGTACCGGTGTGCCACCGCCTTCAACAATCACTTCGGGCACGGCCTTCGAACAAATCAAATTATGTAAAACAATTTCGCCCGGGTTTTTCCGGAGCATGGCATCGGCAACAATTGCCGTTGTGAGTGATCCAGAGACCAACTCACCTTTATCGTCAACCAAAAAGACGCGGTCGGCATCTCCATCAAAGGCCAGTCCCACATCAGCGTTTGTTTCCACGACTCGCTTTTGTAAATCGCGCAAATTTTCCGGCTGAATTGGATCGGCTGGATGATTTGGGAATGTTCCGTCTAATTCGCCATAAAGAACATCGAGCGTAAACGGCAAGTCGGCAAAGACGGCCGGAGCGGTTAAACCACCCATACCGTTTGCGGTATCAGCCACAACATGCAGCGGACGCAATACCGAAAGATCAACAAAAGAATGAACGTGACGCACAAATTCGCTTAACGCATCATCACGCGATGAAATTGTTCCGGTCGTTGCCGCCGGTGGCAATCCGGAAACGGCCATATCGCGGATTTCAATTAACCCACTTTCGGCACCAATTGGTTTTGCTCCGGCCAAACAAAGTTTGGCCCCGTTGTATTGCGCCGGATTATGTGACGCCGTGAGCATTGCGCCGGGCATATCGAAATGACCGGCGGCAAAGAACAACAAATCAGTTGACGCCAAGCCCAAATGAACGACATCGACACCCTGCTCTACCGCACCTGCGGCAAAAGCATTGGCAAATTCGGGGCCCGAGGGACGCATATCGTGCGCCACCAATACCGAACTTGCGCCGGTGGTATCGGATGCGAAGCGGGCAAAGGCTGCGCCGATTCGTTTCACAATGTCCGCATCGAGTTGATCGGGAACTGTGCCGCGAACGTCATACGCCTTGAAAATCTTCTCGGCGGCTTTCGCATCAAAGGGGGCCATTCCCCCGACACTAGTTGGCGGGGCTACTCGTCCGGTTCATCAGCACTGAGATCCCGCCCTGTTTCCCAAACAAAAACTTTCGCAATGGGATTCGGTGGCGGATATTCAAGTGGCTTTCGACGCCACAACACAACAAGTCCGATCAAGCCAAGGAATGTGATGCCGTACGACAAGTACTCAACGGGTGTGAGTCCGTAATGCAACTCAACATGTTTTGAATTTGGAATCACGACCATCATGTTTGGACCAACTCGCCAAGGTCCTTGCGCGCCGCTGGCACGCCAATTGGGGAAATACGAAACTTTCACCAAAACCGGCGTACCGATGGAATCAACATCAAAAGAAATCGAATTGCGCGTTTGTTCTATGTTCGTAACAACGGTGGGCTTTTCACTTACAACTTCCGGATTTTCGCCTGGCACAATTCGTTGCCAATTGATTGGTCCACCAGCGGCCGGCCATACATTCCATTGGGATGGATCGAGAAACCAACTCTCAGTGTTCTTCAACCATGTATGTGCATTGACCTTTAAGACTGCTGGTTGGTTTTCGAGACCTTGTACCAGCGATGAATCTTTCACCTCGTAAACAACCCACGGCCCAGACCGCGCTAATTCAGTGAGATTGGGATTATTCGCGGCGTAGGACTGCAGCACTTCGGTGATCGCCATGTAATAGCGAATTCCCATCATCTGCATATGACGAACACCCTTATCGAATTGCTGTTGATCAGGAGGACCGGGGGTGTAATCCAAATCTCGCTGAGGATTCGACGCGCTATATGAGGTTTCATCTTGCAAAAGGAAGTGGTAACCCGTGGTTGCCGATGATTCGAAATACAAACCTTCCATCGAACCGATACAGCCGTCAGTCCAAAACGGCAGAAGCATCAACGCCATTGGCGTTCCATAACGATCGTGGCGCGGCTCATGTTCCCAAAGCGCGCGGCCACATCCGTTTGTCTGCCCAATATCGGACATGGTGTTCACGATGTCGCGGTATTCGGGATAGGCAAGCCTTCCTTCGTAACCGGTGTAATTCCAGCGAGGCCAACCGGGAATAAAACTCGGACTCGAAACTTGTAAACCCATCCAGCGCAGTGAGCCGTTCGGCAATGTCTCGCCTAACTTCACTTTGAGCGTTCCAAAACCAATTTCATTGGGGAGAATTTTCAGCGGAAGAGCGAGAAACAAAAATCCAACGACGGCTACAAAAATGGATGAACCATAGAAAACTCGTCGTCGACTTTTCGAAGAAAATCGACCCATCGATGACGCCATAAAACGAACAAGTTCTCCGACACCAATTGCAGCCAAAAAATACAAACACAAATACCAAAACGGTAAAAGTCGAGCGTTCCACAACCGACTTTCAGGAACCACAATGAACGCGACGGCTGCTACTACGGCGAGGCAAATCAAAAACATTCCGGCGCGTCGACGTTTAATTATTGAAAAAGCGGCGCCGATAACGGCTAACAACAAAATGAATTCAATCGGCGGCCAATTTTTTAAAAATGATTGGTCAAAAGTTTGCCGAGTGAAAAGCGCATCAAAAAAATTGGTGCGCTTCCCGTAACCCATATCGTTCATATAGGTGGACCGCGCCAAAAATGGCAGGTACCACCACATCACTAAAGCCCCGCCAACTAGGCCTACGGAGAAAACCCAAATGGCGCGTTTTTTGATACCAGTTCGTTGCGTTAAAGAGAGCAACCACCAAACGACAACACCGGCAATGGCGAAAAACGTTGTAATGACATGACAAAGCGCAGCCAACACAAAGAGGATGACTGCCAACGTGCGGTCACGTCCGGTTTCTAAACCTCGACCAACGACACCCAGAAAAACAATGACGATGGAAAGCGAAATCGAATAGGCAAACTCGCCCGCCATCGTGCTCGGAATATTTCCGCCCAAGATCGAAAACGATTGATCAAATAAAAAGAACGTTGCCGCCAGCGCCAGTATTGGCGGAATAGGAAACGGTAAACGCGTAAGTTTTCCGAACAACCAACAAGAAATTGGCAGCGTCAGCAAACCGAGGACAGTCACAATCTTGAACGCCATGCCGTAAGGCAAGATGTAACTGAGTAACGCAATCACTAACGACGGCAGCACCATATAAAAGTGGAAAAGCGGGAAGCCGGCGAACCAATCGGGTGTCCAACCGGTTAAAGCTGGAAGTAAATGATCACGTAGATATGCGGGTGCCAAAACATGTGCACCCATATCTCCACCGGTTGGTGTACTTGATGTGAAAATTTCGCCCGGACTCAATTGCGAGAACACGAGCAGCACACATGCCGCTACGACAATGAATGAGAACCAATTTTGAAAGTTGCGCGTTTCCAACCAACGCACAAAACCGCGTTCATTCGGCGGCTGGGAATTGTCGACATTTTCGCCCCCACCATCTTCTGATTCATAGTGGTCAACAATCGACACCGACATGTCTTGAGTCTCCCATAGTGAATTGGCGAAGCGATGTCACACGGGCTGACATCTTTCGCAATAACTCATTCAACTAAACGGTCAGGCAAGAAAAAGAAGACTCACTGCCGCGGCCATGTTGAATCCGATATGCGCCCAAATCGCGGTCCCTAAACGATCAAAGCGCACGACTAAGAAACCTAAGACAACACCGAAGGCCAACAGTGCTGGGAACTGCAGCACTTGGAAATGGGTGGCCGCAAAGAATGCCGCCGATGCAAAGACAGCCCATTTCACTGAAAGCCGTCGGGCGAAAATTGATTGAGCAAAGCCACGGAAATAAATCTCCTCGGCCAACGGCGCACTTATTCCGACAACGACAAACACCAGGATCACTGAAAGTGGCCCCGTGGCTCGATCGGTGAGATTGCGCGCCTCGGCCGAAATGTCTTGTATGCCAATTAACGGACGCAAGATCAAATACACCAACGGCACCAAAATGAACTGCGATGCGACACCAATGGCCAAGCCCAACGGAATGTCGATGGCCTTCATTTTGAGTTTCAGTTCCGCAACTGCTCCCCGACCACGATTCGTGACGAACCACAATGGCAGAACAGCCAAGCCAAACCACAGAGGTAATTGCAAAAGAGTGGTTAACCAAATCGGAGGCGGAACACCGATAGCGAATGCTTCGCCGCTCGAGACTTGTTGTGTGGCTTGTCCAACCGCCGCACCTACGCCAGGCGGAACGGCGAAGTCATAGTTGGTCACGGCACGCGCAATTGAATAGCCAATCAACGCTAAAAATTGCGCCGCTATAAACGAGATGATGAGTGCACCGGCACCGTACCGAGGCTTGGTGGGAACGGCGTCGCCATCATGACGATTTACATTTTCATCCGCCGGTTCGCTTGCAGCCACAGCACCACCGTAGCGGTCCACGTCTTTGTCATTGTGCGCGGATACGGTTCGAGTATGTCTCGTTCATGCGCTCGTCCGGGCTGCCGAGAGTCGGCTGCAGCCACCTTTGGTTACGACTACGCCAATCAAACCGTCTTTTTAGATGTGCTGGCCGAAGAATCTCATCCCGCCGTTTACGACGTTTGTCGTCGACATGCAGATGCCATGCGGGTACCCAAAGGTTGGACGTTGGTCGATCGCCGTCGCGGGCCTGCATCGTTGGCCGGTTTTTTGACTGCCCCCTAGGCCCGCCACCCCAAATTCCTCTTTACGCCTCTAGGCTGAAGCCATGACCCCCGACAACCAATTGCCACCACCTCCGCCCAGCGAAAATCGCGGCAATGGCCGCAGCGGAAACGAACAAGGATGGCCACGTTGGACGATCGCAGTCATTATCGCGGTCGTCATTGGTGTCTTTGCCGTGGTGCAAATCGCCACCTCCACTCCGTCGAAGTCAATTAGTTATGGCGACTTCATCACCGATCTTCAAGGCAACAACGTAAAAGAAGCCACGTTCGACAATGCCAACGGAAAAATCTCCGGCACGCTTAACGACGGCACCAACTTCTCCACCACAGGTCCCATTCGCCCATCGGATGCCGATCAACAACTCATG
>JBEGMF010000065.1:0-3702 GCA_041183205.1 Actinomycetota bacterium
TCGATCAATAACAGAAACCGTATGTCCCTGTTCTTCAAGCGTTGCAGCCAGACCCGACCCCACTCGGCCACAACCCACTACGACGACGTGCACGTGATCTCCTTATGCGTCCAAGGTGGACACCACTGCTGATCCTATGACTACGGAAGGGACCTGCGTCAATATGCAAAAAACGAGCAGACCAGTGGGTTCAACTTCCGAGAAAACTCAATGAAGGGCCCACGAAATGACCAACTCCGGCGCAGAGCGGGCAGAATGTGAGCGTGAACGAAAACTGACGTCGTAGCGAAAGTTTTCCAGATCTCTCTTTTCATCCTTTAGGAGTCGTCATGCGCAATGCAGTTATCGTCGATGTGGTTCGAACCAGTGGCGGAAAACGTAACGGTTCGCTTTCCGGTTGGCACCCAACGGAGTTGGCGGCGCAGGTACTGCGCGCTCTCGTTGAGCGAAATGATCTCGATCCCGAACTCATCGAAGACGTATTAATGGGATGCGTTAGCCAGGTCGGCGCCCAGTCACTCAACGTTGGTCGCAATGCCGTTTTGGCGGCGGGTTTTCCCGAATCCATTCCGGCCACCACAATCGATCGTCAATGCGGGTCATCACAACAAGCGGCGACGTTTGCTGCGCAAGCGGTTATGTCGGGAGTTCACGACATTGTTATTGCCGCCGGAGTGGAAGTTATGAGTTTGGTTCCGATGGGCGCGTCGTTCGGACAAAACGCTGGTTACCCATTTGGTTCGGCTATCGACGCCCGCTATGCCGATCAGGGCGGCATCATTCCTCAAGGACTCTCCGCCGAACTTATTGCTGAACAATGGAATCTTTCGCGTGAAGATTTAGATCAGTACTCCGCAATGTCTCAACAACGTGCGGCTCGGGCGCGCGATGAAGGACGTTTTGATCGCGAGATTCTTCCCGTAGCGAAGAAACATCGCGATAAGGAATCAGGCGAAGTGCAAAGTCCTGGCGAAGAATTGCGGTCCGATGAAGGCATCCGTGACGAAACGACGGCCGAATCGTTAAGCAAATTGAAGCCCGCATTCAAACCAGACGGTGTCATCACCGCCGGTAACTCATCGCAAATTACCGATGGTGCATCAGCAGCGCTCATCATGAGTGAAGAGGCCGCCAACAAACTTGGTTTAACGCCACGGGCTCGTTTCCACGCATTTTCATTGGCCGGCGTAAACCCGCGCATCATGCTTACCGGGCCAATTCCCGCAACCGAAAAAGTTTTGGAAAAAGCCAAGTTGAGCCTGGACGACATCGACTTGATTGAAATTAACGAAGCATTCGCATCGGTCGTGTTGGCGTGGGAAAAAGAAGTTCATCCCGACATGGAAAAAGTCAATGTCAATGGTGGTGCCATCGCACTCGGCCATCCCCTCGGTGCTTCTGGAACACGTTTATTAGGTACGTTGCTTTGTGAACTGGAGCGCACCGGTGGTCGTTATGGTTTACAAACAATGTGCGAAGGCGGCGGATTAGCGAACGCCACCATTATCGAGCGGTTGTAACGAATGTCTGAAGGCGAATCCCGATTCACGATGAAACATCCAGTCATCAACGGCGTATGCGTGTTGATTGTGGCTGTTGGCCTCATTGCCGGAATTGAATTTTGGAAAGTCATTCCGGCGGCCATCGTGGCGTGGATCATTTTGCGTTTCGGCGTATTGATGTTGGGTGGTCTCGCTCGACCAATTCCAGAACCACCCGATGCCGGTGAATTACGCAAAGTGAAAATTCAATACCGGTGCGATATCTGCGGTACGGAAGTGCGCATGACAATCGCGCCCGATCAAGATCCGGATCCGCCGCGCCATTGTCAAGAAGACATGCGCATGATGACGCCGATCGAAGACCTCTAACGCAATTGTGTGGCGGTTACGACGCCGCCAAGAATGAAACCTAAACCGCCAAGCAACCACCAGTTGCTTTCCGCCGCCGGCAAAAAGATATTCACGTAGTGGAAGAAAATGACGGCGAGCCCTAACAAGATGAGCGTGAACATCAACACTGGAACCCAAGTTGGGCTCGGTCCATGCGATGCGGTGGTACGCGGCGTATAGCGCGTCGAGGCTGCCGGTCCTGAATGTTCTTCTTCAGTCTTCTTCGACTTACGGGTCGGTGCTCCGCCAGTGCGTCGAGTGGGTGCGGGTCGCTTCTTGGTTGCCATCAGCGCAGATCGTAGCGGCTCGGAGTATTTCTTCACTATCGGTATTTCATTTTGGCGGTATTTCATTTTGGGCAGGACCGCGTTCCCGATAGGGTCGGAGGCAATGGCCACACGAATTCTCGTACTCGATAACTACGACTCGTTCGTTTTCAATCTCGTCCAGTACTTAGGCGAATTGGGAGCCGAACCAATCGTGCATCGCAGTGACGCGCTCAGCCTGCAGGAAATCGAAACTCTTTCACCCGATGGAATTTTGATTAGCCCCGGGCCTGGCCGACCCGAAGATGCTGGATTATCCAATGCGGTGATTAGCGAATTCGGCGGAAAGATTCCGATTTTCGGTGTGTGCTTGGGACACCAATGCATTGGTCAAGTTTTTGGTGGCGAAGTTGTGCGCGCACCCGAAATCATGCATGGCAAAACATCGTCGATTCTGCATAACGGTGAAGGAGTTTTTGCTGGACTTCCTTCACCCTTCGAAGCGACTCGCTATCACTCGTTGGTTGTCGCCAAAGAATCAGTGCCCGATGTTTTAGAAATCACTGCGTGGACAAATGATGGTTTAGTGATGGGTCTTCGTCATCGCGAAATGGCGATTGAAGGCGTGCAGTTCCATCCAGAATCGATTTTGACCAGTTCCGGACATTCAATTGTTGGCAACTTTTTATCGGCGTGTGGCGCACTTCGATAAAGCGATTAACAACTCGCCTTTTTCACGGTGATCGTTACTGTCGATCCTTGATTGACGTTTGTTCCCGCTGAGGGACTAACCGCCGTCACAATGTCAACTGGTGCCCCAACAACGCAGGCAACGTTCACGGCCAGACCTTCAGACACCAATGTTGCGCGCGCCGCACCTTCCGATTGATTCACCACATTGGGAACAGGAACTTGTCCAGGACCAGTAGAAACAACGATGGTTACCGTCGATCCACTGGGCGCCTTTGTTCCGGCAGCCGGATTGGTGCTGATCACCAGACCCGACGCAACGGTGGCTGACGATTGTTGCGTTACCGAAACGCTAAATCCTTTTTGGCCAAGCGTGTTAGAAGCAACAACTTGCGATTTATTCACCACGTCGGGCACTTCAACATCGCCCTTACCGGTTGAAACAACGATGGTAACGATTGACTTTTTGGCCGCTTTGGTATTGGCCGCCGGGGTTTGTGAAATCACTTCGCCCTTCGCAACGGTGTCGCTCGCTTCTTGTTTGATTTCAACAATGAATTCATTCGATTCGAGTAACGACTTCGCCGCTTGTTCGGTGCGACCAACAACGCTCGGGACCACTACTTCACCAACGCCGGATGAAACAGAAATCTCAACGGTTGAACCCTCAGATGCTTCGGTGTTGCCCTTCGGGTTTTGATCGAATACTTGATCGACCGGAACAGTGTCGTTCGCGGTGCGATTTACTTTGACCTGGAATCCTTGTGCGCGTAACAAGTCGGTAGCTTCGGTGACCGTCTTATTCACAACATCGGGCACGGTGACTTTCGGCGTCGATGATCCGCCGCCCAAAA
>JBEGMF010000066.1:0-4979 GCA_041183205.1 Actinomycetota bacterium
TCAACGCTCGTATGGGATTTCTTCTAGACGTGGGACTCGACTACTTATCGCTCTCGCGTTCGGCGGCCACATTGGCGGGTGGGGAAGCACAACGTATTCGTTTGGCTTCGCAGATTGGTTCCGGTCTCGTTGGTGTTCTTTATGTCTTGGATGAACCATCTATTGGGTTGCATCAACGCGATAACCGACGGCTTATCGACACGCTTATTCGTCTGCGCGAATTAGGAAACACGGTATTGGTCGTTGAACATGATGAGGACACCATCCGTGTTGCCGATCATGTCGTTGATATCGGTCCGGGTGCTGGTGAACATGGTGGCGACATCGTTTACTCCGGTCCCGTTGCGGGTTTGTTGTCGAGTGATTCGTCGATGACCGGTCAGTATCTTTCTGGCCGCCGCACGATTCCGGTGCCTATGCAGCGACGTGCCCCTGGCATCGATCGTTTAATTGTGCGCGGTGCACGAGAGCACAATCTGTCCGATATCGATGTTGAGTTCCCACTGCATGTGTTCATTGCCGTGACGGGCGTATCTGGGTCCGGTAAATCAACATTGGTAAACGACATCTTGCATAGGGCGCTTATGCAGAAGGTGTACAGCTCCCGTATTCCGCCGGGCCTGCACCGCAAAGTCGAAGGAATGGATTTGGTCGACAAGGTCATCAGCATTGATCAGTCACCAATTGGACGTACACCACGATCCAATCCGGCCACGTATATCGGCGTCTTCGACCATATTCGGAAACTTTTTGCTCAAACTCAGGAAGCGAAAGTGCGCGGCTATTTGCCAGGACGTTTTTCGTTCAACGTTCCGGGTGGACGTTGCGAAGCCTGTTCGGGCGACGGAACGATCAAAATCGAAATGCATTTCCTTCCCGATGTCTATGTCCCTTGCGAAGTTTGTAAGGGCGCGCGTTATAACCGCGACACTCTCGACATAACTTTTAAGGACCACAATATTTCTGACGTGCTCAATATGAGTTGCGAGGAAGGCGTCGAGTTTTTTGCTAACCAACCGGTGATTGCTCGTCATTTACAAACGCTGGTTGATGTTGGTCTCGGTTATGTGCGTTTAGGTCAACCGGCGACAACATTGTCCGGTGGGGAAGCGCAGCGGGTGAAACTCGCTTCGGAATTATCAAAGCGCTCCACTGGCAGAACGGTTTACATTCTCGACGAGCCAACCACTGGTTTACATTTCGAAGATATTCGCAAACTGCTTTCGGTGCTTTCGCGATTAGTCGATCAAGGCAACACTGTGATTGTCATCGAACATAATTTGGACGTCATCAAAACTGCCGACTGGCTTATTGATCTTGGCCCTGAAGGTGGCACCGGTGGCGGTCGCGTGCTGGTGGAAGGTACTCCTGAAGAAGTTGCGGCCACGCCGGAAAGTCATACGGGACGATTCTTAAAACCGTTGTTGTCGGGCTCGGCAGTGACTTCTAGCAAAAAGGTGTCGGCGAGCGCGACCCCCGCCATAAAGGCGACGGCGAAAAAAGCGACGGCGAAAAAAGCAACCGTGGCCAAGACGGCCGCGAAAAAAGCAACCGCATCGAAAGCCGCGGCCAAAAAGAAAAGCGCTACGAAAAAATCGTAAAGACGATTGCGATTTACGTGATGGCGAGCATGCGGTCGAGAGCAACGCGCGCCCAAGATGCCGTTGATTCGTCAACGGAAATCTGATTCACCACGCGACCTTCAACCAAATTTTCGAGCACCCAGCAAAGATGGGCAGCGTCGATACGGAACATGGTCGAACAAGGACACACCAACGGATCAAGAGACACGATGGTTTTGTCCGGCGTTTCGTTGTTGAGGCGATTCACCAAATGAATTTCGGTTCCAATGCCAAGCACTGAACCACTGGGTGCTGCTTCAACGGCGCGAATGATGAAATCAGTGGAGCCCACTTGGTCGGCCTTTTGGCAAACCTCATAGGAGCATTCCGGATGCACAATCACGATGCCGTCAGGATGCTCAGCGCGGAACTGTTCTATATGCGATGTCTGGAAGCGTTGGTGGACACTGCAATGTCCTTTCCATAACAAAAATGTTGCTTCCTTGATGTCGGCTTCGTTGAGTCCACCCAATTCGCGGCGCGGATCCCAAAGACGAGTATCGGAAAGTTGGTATCCAAGTTGCAGTGCCGTATTACGACCGAGATGTTGATCCGGAAAGAAAAGAACTTGTTTGCCGCCAGCACCATCGGCCGCACGATCGCCGAGCGATAACGCCCATTCCACAACGGCGCGGGCATTAGAAGAAGTACAAACGGCGCCGCCATGTTCACCAACGAATGCTTTCAGCGCAGCCGAAGAGTTCATGTAGGTGATGGGGACAACATTTTCGATATCGGTTGTTTGCGAAAGCACTTCCCATGCTTCGGTTACTTCATCGATATCGGCCATATCCGCCATCGAACATCCGGCGTTGAGATCGGGGAGGATGACCGACTGATGGGGGCCGGTGAGAATGTCCGCCGATTCAGCCATGAAATGAACACCGCAAAAAACGATGTAATCGGCTTGCGGTCGCTCTTGAGCCAGAACCGAAAGTCGGAACGAATCGCCCCGAGCGTCTGCCCAATGCATAACTTCGTCGCGCTGATAGTGATGACCAAGGATGAAGAGACGCTCACCTAATGCGTTTTTTGCCGCGGCAATACGGTCGGCCAGATCATTGGGTGTTGCGTCGCGGTACCGCTCGCTGAGCGGAAGTTGAAGCCGAAGCATTTTGTTGGCACATCCAGGGTCTGATTACTGCAAGCGGAGATCCGATAGTGGCCGGAGGGGGCAGCCTGGTCGCCACGCCTCGGGGTTGTCGGCCTCGGATCTTGAAATTCGCCGGATACCAGGCCGGCATCGTCAGTTTAGGTGGTTAATCGGTGAAATGCCTCGGTTGGGTCGTACCATGTCGAAAATGGTGCGACGACCGCCTGCTGGAACCATTCCTGATGAACCGGGTTCCTATCAATTCAAAGACTCCAACGGTCGCATCATCTATGTCGGCAAGGCCAAGAGCCTGCGTTCGCGCCTTTCGAATTATTTCCAAGATCCGCAAAATCTGCCGCCGCGTACCGCCCAAATGGTCGCCACTGCCGAGTCGGTCGAGTGGATATGTGTGCGCAATGAACTTGAAGCGCTCATGTTGGAATACAGCCTCATCAAAGAACATGAACCGCGTTTCAATGTCGATCTACGCGATGACAAGAGTTATCCGTTTTTAGCGGTCACTGTGAATGAACAATGGCCGCGAGCCACAGTGATGCGCGGCGATCGCCGCGCGGGTGTCCGTTATTTCGGACCGTATTCTGCGGCGTGGGCGATTCGTGACACCCTTGATCTGTTGTTGCGGACTTTTCCGATTCGTACATGCTCGGATAACAAATTCAATCGCCACGAAAAACTCGGCCGACCGTGTTTGTTGTTCCATATTGAAAAGTGCGCCGGACCATGTGTTGGTGAAGTGACGAAAGAGCAGTACGACGAGTTGGTGAAAGATCTCATTTCGTTTCTTGAAGGCGATACCGATGATGTGATCAACCAACTCGAAGCCGAAATGAAAGAGGCGAGTGACAGTCTCGAATTCGAAAAGGCGGCGCGTTGGCGGGATCGACTTGGGGCCGTGCAAAAAGTCATCGAACGTCAACAGATGGTTTCGGCTCGTGAAGATGATTTGGACGTCATCGCCATTGAGGGAGATGACCTCGAAGCGTCAGTGCAAGTGTTTTATGTGCGCCGTGGTCGAGTAGTGGGGCGCAAAGGATTCATCCTTGATCGCACCGAAGATTTGGCCGCTGATGAATTAACTGATCGCGTTCTGGAACGTCTTTATGGCGATCCACCATCGATGGGATTTCCGAAAGAAGTTTTGGTTTCTCATGATTGTTCGGATACCGAACTTTTTGAACAGTGGTTGACGTCAATGCGGGAAACAAAAGTGACGTTGCGCGTTCCTCAGCGCGGTGATCGACGTCAATTGATGGAAACGGTTTCACAAAATGCGAAAGAAGAATTCAATCGTCACCGCTTGAAACGAGCATCGGATCACAACAGTCGTGCCAAGGCTCTCAATGAACTGCAGCAGTATCTGCAATTACCCGAGTCGCCTTTACGTATTGAGTGTTTTGATATGAGTCATATCCAAGGCACTGATTACGTCGGTTCCATGGTGGTGATGGAAGATGGCATTTGTGTACCCCGCCAGTATCGACGCTTCAAGATTCGCGGTCCGCAAGGCAATGATGATTTTGCTGCAATGGAAGAGGTGCTGACGCGTCGCTTCCAAGCGTTTTTGGACGAACGGCAAAAACCGGTCGAGGAGAGATCGGCGAAATTTGCCTATCCGCCCAACTTGTTGGTGGTTGATGGTGGCAAAGGCCAATTGGGCGTGGCCGTAAAGGTTCTTGCGGCATTGGGTTTAGAGGAAGAGATTCATGTCGCTTCATTGGCGAAACGATTCGAAGAAGTGTTTGTCCCCGGCCAATCCGATCCATTGGAAGTTCCCCGTGGCAGCGAAGCGCTTTTCCTTTTGCAACGGTTACGTGACGAAGCCCATCGTTTCGCCATTCGTTATCACCGCGAACTTCGCAATAAGCGCATGACGGGCTCGGTATTAGATGACATCAGCGGTTTGGGCGAAGCGCGTAAAACACGTTTGCTGGCCGAACTTGGCGGAATAACAGCCGTAAAACGAGCCACGCTCGAAGAATTACAACAACTCAGTTGGTTGCCTGACACAGTGGCTCAAGCGATTTGGGACAAGATTCATAAATGACAATGTCGAGCGACGAGAACGCGCAACTTTGGGAGCGACATGCCGATTGGTGGCAACGCGAGTTCACCAATGGCGTTGATCCGGAATACACCGAACAAATTCTTCCGTTGGTATGCGAATGGACAAATGGTTTCGCCAAGGTTCTGGAAGTCGGCACGGGTGAAGGTCAGGTAGCGCGCGCCATTGCATCGATTAATGG
>JBEGMF010000067.1:0-41305 GCA_041183205.1 Actinomycetota bacterium
TCACCATGACGTGAGGGATTGCTTCCTTCAATGCGTTTTGCACTGCCGGCGAAAAGACACCGCCGCCCGATCCAATGCGGAACATTCCGGATAAGTCATAGGTGCGGGTGCCATCAGCCAATGCATCGGCAAGCGGACGACCCATTGCATCGCCAACCAACGTGATTCCCATAACGCGTTCGCGCTCGGCTAACGCCCAAACTTCATGAGCATCAAAACCGCGACCGGTATAAAGAACAATGCCGCCACCGGCGAACAACATGTTGCACATGCCCCATTGCGCAGCACCATGCATAAGGGGCGCAATGATCAAACTGGGTAACGCAAACTCTTCTGGAAGTTGACGTTGCGTAATTTCTTCGGGCGTTGCAATCGGTGGTGTTCCAAGACCACTCGACATTGCGCCGAAGAACACGTCTTCATGTCGCCACATCACACCTTTGGGCATACCGGTTGTTCCGCCGGTGTAAAGGAAATAGAGGTCGTCATTACAACGACCGTTTTGGAACCGATCACCCGATTGCGCGCCGACTAATTCGTTATATTCCTGCGCCCATGGGGTGGGATGACCACTGCCATCTTCAATCACTACCCAATGGCGAACCTTGGTGAGTTTTTCCCGAATTTCTTCAATGGTGGGAGTGAAACAACGCTCAAAGAACACAACTTCAGAATCGGAGTTATCAAAGATGTATTCCAACTCATGGGCTACATAGCGATAGTTCACATTGATCGGCACAACACGAGCTTTGAAGGAACCGAAAAATAATTCCGGCCATTCAGCGCGGTTCCAGGCGTACACCGCAACTTTGCTATCGGGCTCACAACCCAACGAAATGATTGCTTGTGCAACTTGATTCGTGCGTCGATCGAAATCAGCGAACGTATAGCGAACATCATCGGCGACTAATGCCGTGCGATGTGGATTCGCGTCGGTTACGAGTTCGAGTAAGTCACCAAGGTTGTAGGTGGCCATCAACTTTCCTTTACCAACTCAACAGCAAGTCGTAATGCTTCGGGGTTACGGGCAGAAATCAGAAGTTCAGTAATGGGCGATTTACGCCATTCCTCTAAGCGTTCTTTAATTCGTCCAGCAGGACCCACCAAAGAAATTTCGTCAGCGAATTCATCGGGCACTGCAGCAATTGCTTCTTCGCGCTTACCTTCAAAGAAAAGATCTTGAATGCGATACGCCTCTTCTTCGAATCCCATACGCGCCATCAACTTGGTGTGATAGTTCTGGCCTTTAGCGCCCATGCCACCGATATAAAAACCAAGGGCTGCTTTGACGGGCCATAAACCAGTGGCCACATCATCGGTGACGTTAAAGGTGACAAGCGATGCGATTTCAAAATCGCTCTTGGCGCCCTTTAATTGATCGGCATAAACCTCGGGACGGAATGGTGAGTAATAAAGAGGTAACCAACCGTCGGCAATTTCGGCAGTTTGCGTAACGTTCTTCGGACCTTCCGCACCGAGATAAATCGGAATTTCCGAACGAAGCGGATGCGTCATGATCTTCAGTGGTTTACCTAAACCAACTGAGCCTTCGCCGCGATACGGCATTGGATAAAACTCACCGTCGTTAGTGAGCGGACCTTCGCGGCGCAACGCTTTGCGAATGATGTCGACATATTCACGTGTGCGAGCGAGCGGTTTGTTAGAAGGACGGCCATACCAACCTTCAACCACCTGCGGACCAGAAACACCTAAGCCCAAAATGACGCGTCCACCCGAAAGGTGATCGAGTGTCATCGCCGCCATCGCCGTTGCCACCGGCGTACGCGCCGAAAGTTGCACAACGCCTGTTCCTAATTTGATCTTGGACGTATGCGCAGCAAGCCATGTCAACGGCGTAAACGCATCGGAACCCCATGATTCGGCGGTCCAGACAGAATCAAAACCTAAACGTTCTGCTTCTTGGGTGATCTCTACTAAATCGGCCGGGGGTTGGGCTGACCAATATCCCCATACAAGTCCGAGTTTCATTGCCCATGCCTTTCTTTAGTCACCCAAATCGGGAACCCAAACAGTGCCGTTGATGTGCGAGCCACCATCGGCGAACAAAGTGTTACCAGTGATATAGCGCGAATCATCACTGGCGAGAAAAAACGCCACCGGAGCGATATCCCGTTCCGGATCCCCGAGGTACCCCATGGGATTGGCGGCTTCGGATTCTTTCGCCATTTGCGGATTCATTTGTTCAAACATGCGAAAGGCGGCGGTCTTGGCGCCGGGACAAATCGAGTTGGCAGTGATGCCAAAGCGGGCCCATTCGCGTGCGGCGGTGCGAGTAAGCGTGCGCAAACCTTCAGCCGAGATGTTGTAATGAACCGAACCCATATGCGCGTTAACGCCGTTCAGCGAGCAAATAGAAATGATGCGGCCGCGGCCTTTGGCTTTCATATGCGGAAACACTTCTTGCATCGCCCAAAACGGTCCGAGCGTTTTCATATTGAGCGCATGCCACATTGCTTCGGTTGGCATCTTGTCGGTGCGTTGCAAACCAGCGCGATCGCCACCCCAAGCGTTGTTCACCAAAATATCGACGGTCCCCCATCGATCAATGGCCGCTGCGATCATGTCGCGATTGTCTTTTTCTTGTGTGGCATCGGTATGAAGGAAAAGCGCGTCGACACCAAACTCTGATTTGAGTTCTTCGGTGACGGCCGTGCCGGTCTCTTCATTAATTTCTGCCACCAAGACGCGCGCACCTTCTTGCGCGAAACGGCGAGCGATTCCGCGACCGATTCCATCACCGGCACCGGTGATGACGGCCACGTGATCGAGCAAACGCTTATCGTTCATTGACGCCCCCTGGTCGAATGTTCTCGACGCAGGCTAGTTGGCGACAGATCACTTGGTAATGCCGTAGTACTTATCGAGTTTGTACAGCTCGATGGCGTTACCACGGAAGAAACGATGGGCTTCGTAATCGTTGAATCCGGCCTTTGCCGCCATACGTTCGGCCACCTCTTTGGTGCGGGGGAACGTGGAGTCAGCGTGGGGGTAATCAACTTCAAATGTCAGTCGGTCAATACCGATGACATCACGATTACGCATTGCGGTTTCATCATCGAAAATGCAATACCAAATGTTCGACTTCATGTATGTCGATGGCGGTTGCTTCAACTTTGAGCCAAAACCAGTGGTGTCGAGCAGGCGCTCTTCCCACAGTTTGTCGGCGCGTTCGAGAATGTAGGGCAACCATCCGGCTTGACCTTCTGAATAGGCAACACGCAGATCGGGGAAGCGTTCGAAAACTCCGCCAAAGACGTAGTCAAGAACCGAACCCATTGCATTTTGGAATGTAAGTGTTGACGAAATAATGAACGGTGCATCAGGTGCCGTCGACGGCATCTTCGATGAGGAACCGATATGCATGTTGACGACAGTGTCGGTTTCAACACAAGCCTGGAACAACGGATCCCAATAACCGGAATGCACCGATGGCAAACCTAAAGGAACAGGGTTTTCCGAGAACGTGATGTTATGGCTGCCCTTTGCGGCGCAACGGCGAACTTCGGCGGCGGCCAATTCAACATCCCACAACGGAACGATCGTCATTGGAATGAGGCGACCATAACCAGGGCCGGCACACCATTCATCGATCATCCAATCGTTGTAAACGGTGATGCACGCCATGGCTAATTCTTTGTCTTCGCGTTCCAAAAATGTTTGGCCACAAAAACGAGGAAGGATGTTCGGGAAACAAATCGATGCTTCAACATGGTTGGCATCCATGTCTGCCAATCGTGCCGTTTGGTCGTAGCAACCCGGAAGGATGTCATCGAATGTGCACGGCTCGTTTTGTACAACTTCAGCGCCAACAGCAGCCGACAAACGAGTGAAGGGATAGACCAGATCGTCGTAATACCAAACGTCGCAATCGACGCCTTCGGTTTCGCTTACTTCAAATGAATAGACACCACCGATGATGCCCATCTTCACTTTCTTGCGCTCAATGCGCGGGCCGCGGGCGCGGTATTTCTCGGGAAGACGAGATGACCACAAATCCGGTGGCTCAACGACGTGATCGTCAACCGAAATGATGCGGGGGATTTCCATTTGGTGGCCTCCTCTGGCTGCCCGAGGTGGGAATCTGACGGAATGTCAGTTTGCCACGCCGGAAGGGCCATAGCGCCCTCCGAACCAAAATTCGGCTCCTAAATCAGCGGCGGCCGATGATCTGGCCCGACTCACCCACCGTGATCGTCTCGCCAATGCGGTCGGCCTCGTCGAACCAGCGTCCGAGCGTCGAATCGGCTGCGATTGCAACTGAGCGCCGATTGTTGCTCTCGACAACCGCCACCACGTTGAGTTCACCCGATCGGTCCGGCACCACGGTGTACCCACAAATGGTGACGTCACCCGAAAGATCGGGATCAACCGGTAACACTGCCGTCGTGTGTTTTGTTGTTTCGGTGCAATCGATCGCTGCGAATGTTGTTGCGGTTGGAACCGATGACCACAAAATGGCAGCCGGTTTTGTGAGGAGTCCACTCACAGCAGTGGAAAGTGCAAACTGCGGTTCCGATGTGGACCGTAAGCGACTGGCGACTGCGCTTGCACCTTGTAACGAATAGTTATTGAACGGACCACCGGCAAATGTCATTCCACCGGTGATGGTGAACGCAGACAAATGCTCGAGTTGGTATTCACGCGCTTGAACTTGCACTGCAGCCGGAAAACAAGAATAGAAATCGGCGAAGGAAATCTGACTGGGTGCAACTGCGCACTTTTCATAAAGCGCAGCACCAACCGCGCGCGCACCGGGCCACGCATCTAACTCCACTCGTTCCGGCATGGTGATAACCGCATTTGATTCGGCAATGCCCAATGGAAACGCCAATTCATCATCGGAGAAACCAGCCGCTTTGGCATAACCATATGAAGTCAAAACCAGCGCCGCGGCTTGATCAACATTCCATTGTGAGATGAGCCACTTCGTATACGGCGATGCCAACATGCGATTGGATTCATTTGGTTGCGCGATTTCTGCCGCTGACAAACCGCGTTGATCCCATGCGGCCGGCGCTGATTTAGCCACGGCAGCAAAACCTTCCCAAAACTCACCAAGGAAAAGTTGATGCGCCTCCGGTGAACGCTTCTGACGATGACGAATCGCCGATTCGATAATGGCGTATTGATGCGCAGCCGTCGTGAGATTTCGTTCAATTTCTATTTGCGTGATTACTTGTTCGGCCGGAGTGAGAATTTCATCGGGTTCGGTTTGTGCGCGTTCATCGATGACATAGTGCGGTCGAGAGTTTTTAGCGATCTCAACATCAGACCAGCGGTTCTCTCCCCCAGTCACGATGGCAATTTCAATATCGCCGTTCTGAATGGCCACCATGGCGCGCCGCAAAAGCGAATATTGCAACACACCTAATTCAGAGCGAATACAACGAGCATTTGTAGCGCCAAGCGAAGCAGCAATAACTGCCCCCGGATTGCTCTCCGACCATGTTCCGTGGGGAATCAAGATTTCACCCACATTGGCCGGTGAAAGTCGTTTATCAAAGGCGTTCTGCACTGCTTCGTTCATTAACTCGGTGGCTGAATGGGGTTGGAAATTTTCCGCCGGACGATGAACGACTTCCGATGATCCCACTACCACTGGTGTACGTGGATCAATTGTGAATGCAGTACTCATTGAATTCCTTTAGCGCGCGCTTAACAGAGCAGTGAAAAACATGGCAACAGTGGGATTGAAAATATCGGCGCGTTCCCATTGCAAAAAATGTCCCGCGCCAGGAACAACGAGTGGACCTACTCGTTGCGAAAACGCCACCTCACAACAATGCATGAAATCAGGTCCTACAACTTGATCGTCAGATCCATAAAACAAAAGAGTAGGAATATCGGTGACGCGATCGGTAATAGGAAATTCCTCCGGCATACGCCCATAAGCCAACTGATAGACCGCCCACCCAGCCCGCAGACGCGCTTCTTCGCTAAATGGTTCAGTCATGAAAGCAATTTCTTCGTCGGTAAAGGAACCGGGCGACGCCCATAAGCGCGGGCCGTACATCGTGGCGATATAGGAACGGCGCGCTGCCGGTGTCGATAATTCGGCGGCTAACCCATCGGGATCTCCGCCTTGTCGGCGCCGATAATCACCGGTGGGACCGTCACCGAGTGCACGCATTGAAGCAATATCAATTCCGGCTTGCGCGTATTGCTCAATCAAAAGCGGCGGGACGGTATCGAAATAACAAAGGCCGCGCACAAAATTTTCATAACGATGCACCATGTCAACGGCAACCACGCCACCAACATCGCCGGCGACGAGTCCAACTTCTTTATGACCCAAAACATCATGCACTAACGCGTAGATATCGCGGCTGTAAGTCACTAAGTCATAGGTGTCGGTTGGCGAAAAATCGGAATCGCCATGCCCGCGCAAATCAGGAACGATGACTTCAAATCCGGCAGCCACCAGCGGTTCGATATTGCGCCACCAAATTCGTTTTGTTTCCGGATAGCCGTGCAGAAGAACCAAAGGGAATCCACCTTTGCCTTCATGCACATAGGCAAGGGAAAGTCCATCGGCTACTTCTGCGCGTTGGATTGTGAACGCATCGAAAGCCGGCGTTTGTTGTTGCGGTCGCAAGCGTGGGTCATAACCGGTCATGCCACGATTCCTTTTTCTTTCAACTGATTGATTTCAGTTTCGCTTTTGCCCATCGCCAACAGAACTTCATCACTGTGTTCGCCCAACTTCGGCGCACCCGCACGCGGCGCCCACGGTGTGCCATAAAAATCTGAAGGACTAGCAATACGCATTGCCGATCCGTTTTCTTCAGGAACTTCAACGAACACGCCCGCGGCGTGCACTTGTTCATCAATTAAGACATCATCAATTTCGTTCACGGGCGCCCAGAACATATCTGGTTCGGTGTCGAAAATTTCCGCCCATTCATCGCGAGTTTTACTGGCAAAAATTGCGTCGAGTTCAGCAATAAGTTGTTCCGCATGTTCGCGTCGACCGAGAGGCGTTGAATACGGACCTTCCGTTTCCCATTCCGGGTGTCCCACAACTCGACAAAGCGGTCCCCAATGTCGATGCGCTTCTTGTCCGATTAACCAGAACTGTTTTCCGTCGCCGGCGGTGTAGTTATTCATCGCCGGATTTCCCATGGTTTCGCGTTTACCAATTCCAATGTGATCACCCCAACCAAGAGTGATGGAAAGATCAAAACCAATTGTGTACGCGCCTTGTCGCAACAACGAGGTGGAAATTAATTGACCTTTTCCAGTGCGTTCCTTATGCACTAGCGCCGCGCAAACGGCAGCCGAAGCAGAACTACCTGTTGGATGGTCGCCCATTCCCCCGCGTTGAAATGGCAACGGGCCATCGGGTGTACGTAATAACGATGCAACACCGGATCGCGCCCAGAAGCCACCAATGTCGTAGGCCGGTCGCGCTGCGTCCGGTCCTTCCATCCCGTAACCAGTAATTAATTGGTACACAAGGTGCGGACAACGTTCCAACACTGCATCAGGGCCGAGACCGAAACGTTCAAGAGCTGAACGTCGCAAGTTAGTCACGAACACATCCGCGCTATCGAGAAGTTCTAAAGCAATATCGCGACCTTCTTCAGTGCGCAGATCAATCGCCAAACTTTTCTTGGCGCGATTATCTAATTCGAAGACCGGATTGTCCGGCATCATCGTGCCGAAAAGTGCTTGATAGGTGCGGGCCGGATCACCTCCGCCTGGGGGCTCGAGTTTTATTACGTCAGCACCCCAATCGGCCAAGATGCCGGCGCAAGCGGGACCGGCAACCCACATTCCCAGTTCAACAACTTTGATTCCCTCTAATGGCCCCGGCACTTTTCCCCCTACTAAATCGGATTCAAACGCTGTGACGTCAGTATCCCCGAATTCTCACATCTCAATTACTACCCTGCCTGCAGTCTTCACGCAGGACTACCTCCCATTTACCAACCACCTGGAGAACATATGCAGACCAATCGGGCGCGCCGCATCATCGGCGTTGTAGCAATTGGAGTCGCCTGCTTGCTTGCGGTTTCCGCTTGCAGCAGCGACAAAAAAGACAATTCATCGTCAACAACCACAAGTTCGGTAGCACCGACCACATCCGGTGTGCCTTCCAACAGCACTTTGTCCAAGGCTGACGTCATTCAAATGCAAGAGTGGCTCGATGCCGTTGGCTGTGATGTTGGCAATAACGACGGAATCGTCGGTCCATTGACAATCGCTTCATTGCGTAATTTCCAACAAGGCGCAGGCCTCACGGTCGATGGCCTCTATGGTCCGAAGACAAAGGCTGCATTGTCAGCAGATGCTCAAGCCAAAAAGAAGATCTGCACCGCTCCGAAACCAGTCCCGAATCCTGTGGGACCGACTGGCAATGGTGCACCTTGTACATCAGCGGCATTACAAACTGGACTCAACGCTGCGTTACCGCAAGGTCAAACAGCCACCATCAATGGTTTTGGTTGTGACTCAGGTTGGGCCTATGTCTGGGCGACCATTAACCCGCCGGCCGGCAGCACTGAACCTGCCCTTGGCGTCACCGATGTTTTGGCAGCCCGTAACGGAACTTGGGTTACCCAAGATCGTGGCACCGTTTGCCAACAAGGAAAGATGCCAGCCGATATTTACAAAGGTGGTTGTTTAAGCAACTAGTTGCATTCACACAACCAGTTGTTTGATGTGAGTCTGCCCACCGGAAACGGTGGGCAGATTTCATTTCCGCAACTGTCGAGTTAACCAACTATCAAGCGATTGCTGCCAAGCAGTTGTTATGGCACAAGGAAATGCTTGAAAACCATGAGGCATTTCCGGTGCAACAAACAACTCAACGTCATTACCGGCAGCCGCAAGACGCGGTGCCAACATCAACGTGTCATCCAAAAGATGATCAGCAGAACCGACGCTTAAAAACGAAGGTGGCAAGTTTTCTAGCGATGCGAATAATGGCGAAACGTGCGGAGCCCGCCGTTCTTCGGTTGACATTGTGGGCAAATAACAATCGGCATAGAAACGCATTCCTTCGGGATCGAGCATGTCGGCGGCATTGGTAATGCGATCACCGCGTTGTGACGGTGAATGACCCCAATCGTGCACGCCATAGGTGAGAACAAGCCCACGTACTTTTTGAATGGCCTTCAAATCATCACGAATGCGCAATGCAACAGCTGCCGCCATATAACCGCCGGCTGACTCGCCGCCCAAGAAAAACGTGTCGGCACCGAATTCACTTTGACTGTTTTCGAGAAGCCATTGCATCACGGCGATTCCGTCGTCTGGCCCGGCGGGAAATGGATATTCCGGAGCCTTGCGATAGTTCACCGAAACAACTGCGACATTGAATCGTTTCGCCAAGTCGAGATTGGCGCCGTCACTCATCTCGGGAGCGCCAATAACCATGCCTCCGCCATGAAAATGCACATAGACCGCTTCGGCTTTTCCTTCGGGAACAAAGACCCGGCATTCCACGCCATTGAAGTTGCGAACTTGCGCCTCAGGAACAGGCGCATAGGTTGCTGAAAATGCTTGGCGCGCAACTTTGGCCCGCTCGATGGGATCGCTTGGCATTGGCGTATCGCCGCCAAAGAGCGCCGAAACAAATTCCATACCGGCGTCAACAACGGCACGAGCCTCTGGTCGCATTGCTTCCAATTCGGCCGGCCATAACTGCATAGAAGTGGCATAGCCCTTTTCTTCGTTCCCCATTGGATTTCCTCCCCCGAATAAACCTACAACGAGCGAATGGGATCGCGTCTAGCGTTTTGCCGTGGGTTTCTACAGCAAACAAATCGCGCCGCGCCTTATCGACAAGTTATGCGGCTCGAAACAAATGAAACGACTGCGCCAAGCGGCAACTGATGGACTGTCCGGTGAAATTTTGGAAATCGGATTTGGCTCAGGTTTAAACGTCGACTGCTATCCCGACACGATTGTAAAAGTTCATGCCATCGAACCATCACTCGTTGGACGTCGACTGGCCGAACCACGTATTGGTCAGACATCAATTGAAATTCGATTTGATGGACTGCGAGGCGAATCATTACCGCTCGCCGATAATTCATGTGATGGCGCGTTATGCACGTACACGCTTTGCACAATTAGCGGCGTAGAACAAGCGTTACAAGAAGTTCTACGGGTGTTGAAGCCGGGTGCACCTTTCCATTTTCTCGAACATGGATCCGCGCCAGACGAAAAAGTGCGCATTTGGCAACGACGGTTTGAACCGGTACAAAAACGAATTGCCGATGGCTGCCATCTCACTCGCGATCCCGTGCAGTTAGTAAAAGATGCTGGCTTTGAAATTGAACGCGTGGATCAGCGTTATGAAAAAGGCCCAAAAATTTTGACCTTCATGACAGTGGGCGCCGCCCGCAAGCCGCTTACTCAGCACTAAAGACGGTGAAGGGAATTTCCCAATCCGGTTGCGAGTGGTTGTTGATTTCAACCTGATATTTGTAACGACCGGCCGTCACCGGCAACTGAGGAATCGGTAACGGCATCTTTGCCATCGCCGAGTAACCCGGACTTATTCCGTGATGCTTTTCCGCCCAGAACTCAGCATTAGCGACGAATATCGGCTCGCCATCAGCACCAAAGACCAAAGCGTTTTCGTTCGTCAGCAACCGAATAGTCATGGTGTGGTGAGTTTCGAGTTCGGCATAAGGAATTTCCACCACGATGCCAAGGGCATGGGGGCCAATGAATCCTTCGATCACTTGAATGGTTTCCCATCCCCCACCCAAGACATCGAGCTTGCCGTCGGCGATGCGCACATAGTCAGCGAGGATGAGGTTGAGATTCACGGTGATCCATTCGGAGGGGGTTATTCGAAAGGTTCTTAGCCCAGCACAACCCATGGGAACAGGGCCGATCGGAGAAAGTTTCTGACACCTTGTCAGAAAGTGTTAGGGTAACCTAACATCTCAAAATCACCAGCCAGACAGCATGTTCTGGCACGAATTCATCGGAGAGCCAAATGTTTTCCAACTTTTTGATCGGACTCAGAGAAGGCCTTGAAGCCGCCCTCGTGGTCGGCATCATTGTCGCCTATCTGGTGAAAACCGAACGGCGCGATCGACTTGTCGCCGTTTGGGTTGGAGTTGGCCTCGCCGCTGGGCTCAGTCTTTTGTTTGGCGCCATACTCACCTTTGGTTCCAATTCGCTTTCTCATGAAGCACAAGAAGCATTTGCTGGTGTCACGTCGATCGCCGCAGTTGGATTAGTGACCTGGATGATTTTCTGGATGCGGCGCACGGCGCGCACGATGAAAACTGATCTTCATAACAAAGTCGATCACGTAATCAACGGCGGAACGATCGCATTGGCAATCATGGCGGCGTTAGCCGTTGGCCGTGAAGGTTTAGAAACTGCCCTCTTCCTTTGGTCGAATGCTCAAGCAACGCAACAAAGTTGGCAACCGTTAGTCGGTGCACTATTCGGAATCGCTACTGCGGTGTTACTTGGGTATCTCATTTATCGTCGGGCCATCGCAATTAACTTGTCGAAGTTTTTTACCATTACCGGCGCGGTGCTGATTGTTGTTGCCGCCGGCGTACTGGCCTATGGCATTCACGATTTACAAGAAGCAGGTTGGTTACCAGGCATCGACAACTTGGCCTACAACATCACTAGTTGGTATTCGGAAAGCGGCTGGTACGGAACACTTCTCAAAGGTCTCTTCAACTTCTCGCCTGATCCCACTGTTCTTGAAGTTGCCATTTGGCTGCTCTATCTCGTTCCCGTTGCCATTGCCTTCCTCTTTATCGGTCGTCCCATCCGACCCGCCAAAGTGCAATCACAACCAACACAAATAGCGAGCGCATAGACAATGAAAAAACAATTTTGGAAACAACGTCTCTTCTTTTTCGTTGTTCCACTCATCGCACTTTCAACTGCAAGTTGTGTGGCCAAAGCAAGTGACTCATCAGTCGACGTCAATGCCAACGATTCAGCCTGTGATGTTTCTCGCGCCGAAATTGAGTCGGGAACGACCACCTTTTGGGTAACAAATTCCGGCTCCAAAACCACCGAGGTGTATATCTACGGCGAAGGCAATGCAATCCGCGGTGAAGTAGAAAATATTGGACCGGGAACAAAACGCTCGTTCCAAGTGAAATTAGGTGGCGGCAATTACGACGTTGCCTGCAAACCCGGTCAACAAGGCGATGGAATTCGCACGCCCATTGTCGTTGTTGGCACCGCCGACGCCACTCTCTCCCCCGATCGCACGGTAAAAGTTTCGGCTTATGAATGGGGTTACTCCGGTTTCGAATTACTGCAAGCGCGTGAAGGTGAAAACATTCGTTTTGAATTGCAAAACAACGGCACGCTGGAACATGAGATGGAAATTCTCAATCCTGATGGCAACGCTGTGGGAGAAATCGGTCCCACGACGGCCAACGCAACTGGTGCGGTAACCATTGCGCTTAACCAAAAAGGTGTTTGGACCGTCGAATGTGGAATCGACGGTCACTTAGATCATGGAATGAAAACGCAATTCACTGTTTCTTAGAGTTGCGTTCTTAGGCGGCCTGGTAAACCGCGATATCGGCATCGGTCAATTTGCGTTCGGTAATGCCCGCAAAACCATCTCTACCGGTGTAGGAATCCTCGCCGATAAATAAACCGTCATCGGCGATTTCCCAAATGATGGCCATATCGGTTTCGTAGAGGTAATACGCGTTTACGTCGTCGATGGCCATTCCCATTGCCTGCAATGTGGCTCCGGGATAGGCCATGCGCATAACGCCTTCGGTCACAATGCAATGCCGATCAACAACCAGGCGCCGAATATCAAGATGAAGTTTCGATGCGCCTGACGCGGCAAAGTTTTCGTAGAAACCTTGCACCGCCGCTTTACCTTCAATGAGGGTTGGCGCGTCACCGAAAAATTCATACCGTGCTTTTGGCGAAACAGTCGCCATAAGCGAATCCATGTCGAGCGTCGCCTCCGCTTTCATATGTTGAAGCAACATTTCGAGATTGCGACGCAAGACAGGATCGGTTTCAGTGGCCAAACGTTCTTCAACTTTGGCCCATGTGAGTTTTTGATCGATGACGGCCATGTGATTCCCCCAAATCAACGGCGGACTATGGCCTCAATGTAGTGGTTAGGAGCAACCAGAGGTGGTGCCGCATGACGGGCAGGCATGACATGAGCCTGCACGTTGCATCACCACACCACATTGCATACAAAGCGGTGCATCGTGGTTGACTGATTTCACTTCTTGCACTACTCGAGTAGCCGCTAACAGTGTTGAGGCTGATTCAACCGAAGGCGGATCGGCCGGCAACTCTGAACCTTGGCGGGTTTCGATGATGGCATCTTCAACACCCGGCAACTGCGGTTGCATGCGCTCGGAAGTGGTGAGGATGTTGAGTTCCGCACGCTCTTCCGGTGACAAGTATTCGATTGCCAAGCGACGGAAGAGATAATCCATCAGCGAGTTGGCGATACGAATATCGGGATCGTCGGTCATACCGGCTGGTTCGAAACGCATTCCGGTGAAGGCCTCAACGAATGAACGCAGCGGCACACCGTATTGCAAACCATGCGAAATTGAAATGGCGAATGCGTCCATGATGCCGGCCAGCGTTGAACCCTGCTTGGAAACACGCACGAAGATTTCGCCGGGACGGCCATCTTCGTATTCGCCCACGGTGACGAAGCCTTTGCAATCGGCAACGCGGAATTCGAATGTGCGTGAAACGCGGGTGCGGGGCAGCTTCTGACGAACTGGTTCGTAGACAATCTTTTCGATGACACGCTCAACCAATTCTGAGCCAATGGCGCCACCATCAACGCTGTCTTCATCTTTCTTGGATGCCGACAACGGTTGTGCAACCTTGCAGTTATCGCGGTAAATCGCAACGGCCTTGATGCCAAGTTTCCAGGCATCGATATGCAACTGCTCGACGTCTTCAACGGAGACGTCTTCAGGCATGTTGACCGTCTTGGAAATTGCGCCCGAAATGAACGGCTGCACAGCACCCATCATGCGGATATGACCCGAATAGTGGATGGTGTTGTCGCCCATTGAGCAAGCAAATACAGGAATGTGTTCGGCCTTGATATGCGGTGCACCAAGAATCGACATGTTTTCGTCGATGTAGGCAACGATGGCTTCAACTTCGCTTTCGCTGTAACCAAGTTTGCGCAATGCACGCGGAATGGTTTGGTTCACGATGGACATGGTGCCGCCGCCAACCAGTTTCTTCATCTTGACTAAGCCGAGGTCGGGCTCAACACCAGTGGTGTCGCAATCCATCATGAGACCGATGGTGCCCGTCGGTGCCAACACCGACGCCTGGGAATTACGCACGCCGACCACGCTGGCCAACTCGCATGCTTCATTCCACGCTGCTTGTGCTGCTTCTAAAAGATCGGTTTGTACTGATTCGTGGTTAACGGTGAGTGCCGCATCACGATGTTGTGCAAGAACGCGCAACATATGTTCTGCGTTTTCGTTGTAACCAGCGAACGGTCCCATACGAGCGGCGGTGCGTGCCGAGGTGGCATAGGCATGGCCGGTCATAAGCGACGTAATTGCGGCGGCTAACGAACGGCCATCGTCGGAGTCATAAGGCATACCAAGCGCCATTAACAATGCGCCCAAGTTGGCATAGCCCAAACCAAGCTGACGGAACTTACGTGAATTCTCGCCAATGGCGACGGTCGGATAGTCGGCGTTGCCAACAAGAATTTCTTGTGCCGTGAACATGATTTCGATGGTGTGCTTGTAAGCATCAACATCGATGGTGCCATCTTCGTTGAGGTACTTGAGCAAGTTGATCGACGCCAAGTTGCAGGCTGAGTTATCGATGTGCATGTATTCCGAGCACGGATTTGAACCATTAATGCGGCCGGTATTGCACGCGGTATGCCAGTGATTAATGGTGGTATCGAATTGCATACCGGGATCGGCGCATTCCCATGCGGCTTGCGAAATTTGACGCATGAGATCACGAGCGCGAATGGTCTTGACGATTGAACCATCGGCAACGGCACGCAGATGCCAATCGCGATCGTCAACAACGGCTTGCATGAATTCGTCGGTCACACGAACCGAGTTGTTGGCGTTTTGGTATTGGATTGACGTGATGTCAACGCCGTCGAGATCCATATCGAATCCGGCGTCGCGTAATGCACGTGCTTTCTTTTCTTCCCGTGCTTTACACCAGATGAACTCTTCAACGTCAGGATGATCAACGTTCAGGATGACCATCTTGGCGGCGCGACGAGTTTTGCCACCGGACTTGATTGTTCCAGCCGATGCATCGGCACCGCGCATAAATGAAACGGGACCAGAAGCGGTGCCGCCGCCCTTTAAGAGTTCTTTTGATGAGCGAATACGTGACAAGTTGATGCCTGCACCGGATCCACCTTTGAAGATGGTTCCTTCTTCGACGTACCAGTTGAGGATTGAATCCATGGTGTCGTCGACCGACAAAATGAAACAGGCCGAGGCTTGCTGCGGCACACCAGCAACACCGATGTTGAACCACACCGGTGAGTTAAAGGCTGCGCGTTGGGTGACGATGATGTACTTCAGTTCGTCGCGGAACGCATCGGCTTCTTGTTGATCGATGAAGTAGCCATCACGGATGCCCCAATCGGTGATGGTGTCGGCCACACGATCAGCAACTTGCTTCAGTGACCATTCGCGTTCCGGGGTGCCCGGAGTGCCGCGGAAATACTTTTGCGCCACGATGTTGGTGGCATTAAGCGACCAACCAACGGGGAACTCAACATCGGTTTGCTCGAAAGCAACCTCGCCCGTCTTCCAATTGGAAATACGAGCATCTCGGCGCTCCCATTCGACTAAGTCGTAAGGATGGGTGCCGGCTGTGGTGTAAAGCCGACGGATGCCGATGCCGGCCTGTTCTGGGGCCAGTGCCATGTTGGGTCCTCCGTGATTAATTCGGACTTCTGTCCGGGTGGTGGTGAATGTGGACAGTTGTCCGGTTTTGGGTGCGTTCTGGTGGTACTGAGAAAACTGCGTTGAGAAATGGTTGAACTGCCGTCTTGCGGTTAAGCCCCCCGAAAAACCCGTAACCACAAGATGTTGTGGTTTTGCGCCTCTCCTCGCCAACTCGGCCACAAGATGTCGGAGAATTACACCACTGCAATTCGCCGCCGTCAATGTTATTTTCAAAAAAAACCAAGATTTCCGATTTGAGGCTGGAAATTTCGGCTGGATCACGCTGCGGCGGGACGCCAGGTCGAGCGAATCTGAGCGTCGCCTTCAAGGAGTCGACCGGAAGTTGCCCCCCGCTCGTTACACCACCATCCGTCGTCCGCGCCGCAGCGTTGCACCCACCGAGCAAGGTACGCCTTTTGGCCTGTGGGTTGGAAGGGGAAAAACCATGTGGATTTCCCAAAAAACGCTGGGGATTTTGCGTGGATAACGTGAGGAAATGCGTCAGGTATTCCCCACCCTTGAAACAGATCTTGATTTGGTCGACATCGTGAACAGCGACCATCGAGCGGCGCGCCCAGACCGCCCTTGGATTGGCGTGAATATGGTGACCAGTCTGGACGGCGCCGTGGCTGTGGATGGCCGATCGGGTGGGCTGAGCAGTGAAGCCGATAAAGAAATGTTTCGCGCGCTGCGCCAAATGCCTGACGCCATCATTGTGGGTGCCGGCACCGCCAGAGCTGAGAACTACGGACCGGTTCGTCTTTCCGATGACATTCAATTGGCGCGACAACAACGTTCGCTTTCGGCATTGCCGCGTTTGGTTGTTATTTCGGGACGATTGCAATTCGATGCATCGGCGCGTTTGTTTGAAGATGAAACGCAACGTCCGATTTTGATAACGACGAATGAACGTGCTGAAAACGCGCCACAAAGTTTGCACGCGGTGGCGGAAATTATTGGCTGCGGTGTTAACAACGTTGATATCGAAAAAGCAATGAAAATATTGCGCGAAATGAACATAGGCGTGGCGTTGTGTGAAGGCGGACCAACATTGAACGCCGAGTTGCTTAATGCGCAAATGATTGATGAATGGTTTTTGACTTTGTCGCCCGTTTTGGTTGGCGGCAATGAAATGCGCGCTATTCAGGGAATGAATGCGCAAGCAATTGATTTGCCATTGCAACGAATTATTGAAGCGGACGGAATGTTGATGACGCGCTATGCGCGCGAATCGTGACGCTTCGGTTCGGTTTGTTTTGTCAGCAACGTGATTTCGCGTTGGAAATCGGAGAAGTCGTCGAAGCCTTTGTAGACGCTGGCGAAACGCATATACGCAACGTCGTCTACTGATCGCAGTTTTTCTAAAACGGCAACGCCAATTCGTTCGCTGGAAAGATCCGGACCGAAACTGCGAAGTTCTTCTTCTATTTCGCAAGAGATTTGTTCGATCACATCGGCTTCGATGGGCCGACCTTTGGCGGCTGCGGAAATACCTTCGACAATTTTGTTGCGATCGAACGGCATGCGTTCGCCTGATCGTTTGGTCACGATCATGGGCACTTCTTCCATTCGTTCGAATGTCGTAAACCGCGCACCGCAGCCCAAACATTCGCGCCGACGTCGAATTGCTAACCCATCGTCGGATTGACGTGAGTCGACAACTTTGTCGTCGTGATGGGCACAGGCCGGACAGCGCACGCCGCCACGTTACTGGCCACATAACGCCTAGAGGCCTCGTATATCGATGTATTGACCCGGTTCAATTTGTTTTGAGCCAACACGTTGCGCCAATTTGTCGACGAGTTTGCGCACATCGCCTTTTGGTTGAATACGACGAGCAACTGTCCAAAGTGAATCGCCCTTTTCGACCACGACATAGGTGGGCGCAATTTCAGTTGCTTGCGAAAACGCATTTCCGGATGTTGCGGCGGCATTGTTTGCCTCGGCCGAAACCAGCGGGGCAGCTCCGCTGGCTTCGGCCGACGAACTACCGACAACCTGCATGACGCCAACAGCCGCAAATGACACCGTTAAAGCAAGAGCCACTCCCGCCACCAAGGACCGGAAGGGACGGGCATTGCTGTGACGATGCATTGGTTGTGGGGGTTGGACCATGCGGCGGGGCGCTGGGCGAGGTTGACGGGTAACAGAAATTGGCAGATTCCACGGGGCCAGCGGAAGAGGCCGAAGGCTCATTTGTTCAACAAAATCGGCGTGGAAAGCGGCTTGAGCAGCGAAAGAGTTAGGTGTCGAGCGGGTTGTGGAGGCGGTGAGTGATGTCTTTTGCATGAGGAGAGTCTCCCTGTGGGGTATGACAGCTTTGGGGTCTGGCAGCCGTACATCTGTTCGATACAGTGAAACAGAACGCCTGTTCGATGTCAAGGGGAAAATCGAACGGGTGTTTGCCTTGGGATTCCCCCTCGAGTACCCTGTACACACGTTCGAAATGAAAGGCCTTTTATGACCCTCGATCGCCTCACACCTCGCCAACAGCAAATTCTTGATGTCATCGACCAGCACCTCACCGAGCGGGGATACCCGCCGTCAGTGCGCGAAATCGGCGAGGCCGTTGGCCTCACCTCTCCGTCGAGTGTGCAAAACCATCTCAATCGCCTTAACGATCTCGGCTACTTACGCCGTGATCCCACCAAGCCCCGTGCTCTTGAAGTTCGCTACGACCCCAACTCCGGTGCCTCCGGCGATCGTCGTCCGTTCCGACATGTTCCTCTGGTTGGCGATGTTGCTGCCGGCACCGATGTGTTGGCACAAGAAAATGTCGAAGAAATTCTTCCCGTGCCCACCGATCTTTGTGGCGATGGCGATCTCTTCATGTTGCGAGTCCGCGGCGATTCAATGATCAATAAGGGAATCTTCGACGGCGATTATTTAGTTGCACGTGCACAAACAACCGCGCGTAAAGGCGACATCGTCATTGCCGGTATTCCCGGTGAAGAAGCAACCGTGAAAACCTGGTCAACGGAAGGCAACGAAGTGGTGTTGTTGCCAGCGAACGACAAACTTTCGCCAATGCGTTACCCAGCGCAAGATGTCACCGTCTTCGGCAAAGTCGTCACTGTTTTACGTAAGTTGTAAGCCTGCTAATAAATGCGCTGGCGCAATTAATTGCGTTAGCACTTTTGTTATTGCAAAAACTCAACAACAACTCACACGCCGTTTTGCACTAAAGATCGCAAAACGGCGTGTACTTTTTCCAACGGCTGACGATCAAGATATTCACCGGCCGTATGCGCAATCGTGTTGTCACCGGGACCGAAATTCACCGCCGGAATTCCATGCGCCGCGAAACGTGCGACATCAGTCCAACCTAATTTCGCTTCCACTACCCCACCACTTAATGACACCAATTGGGAAAGCAGCGGATGCGTTAAACCAGGCGCCGCTGCATCAGCAGCATCGACAATTTCCAATGTGTCGTTCTCTTCTAAAACATCAGTAAACAACGAACGAACGAACACTTCGGCTTGTTCAAGTGAGCGATCGGGTGCGAAACGGAAATTGAACGTCAGACGCGAAACATCGGGCACAACATTGCCGGCGATTCCACCTTCGATAGCAACGGCTTGTAACGCTTCACGGAAATGACAACCATCAATGATGGGTTCACGCGTTGGGGTGCTAGCCAAAATTTGCACCGCTTCACCCATTCGATGAATGGCGTTACGTCCCATCCACGGTCGAGCGGTATGGGCGCGTGCACCTTTTAAGGTGAGCACAAAGCGCATCGTGCCTTGACAACCAGCCTCAATGATGGCATCGGTGGGTTCACCCAAAATTGCAATATCGCCGTGTAAAAGTTCCGGGGCTTGGGCAAATAACTCGCCTAAACCGCTTTCGCTCGACGCAATTTCCTCGCGGGCATAAAACACATAGGTGATATCAACTGCCGGAGCGGTCATCTCGGCGGCCAGTTGCAACATCACGGCAAGGCCACCTTTCATATCGGCTGATCCCACGCCGAAAAGTCGGTCGCCTTGGCGATTAATAACCATTGATTCACTTGCGGGAACAGTGTCGGTATGACCAGCCAAAATCACGCGCTGGGCACAACCGAAATTGGTGCGGGCTACCAAATTGTCGCCGAGGCGAACAACCTCGAGATGAGCATGGGCGCGCAACTCTTGTTCGATCGCAGCAACGATCTCAGATTCTTGGCGACTGGGAGACGAAATCTCAACCAACGCTTGAGTGCGGTCCAGTAAGTCCATAAGAAAAGTTTGCCTAGGTTGCTGCGCCGTGGTCGCGTAACACTTCGTTCAACGCAGCTTTATCGTGTCGTTCGCCTTCACTTAAACGTTTCAAAACTAAAACGCAGGGCAATCCAAATTCCCCGCCTGGGAATGTACGAGGACGAGTGGCCATAACGGCCACGCTCCACGGTGGAATGACACCACGGGATAGTTCTTCACCGGTTTCTGCATCAATAACTGGAATCGATGCGGTGAGAATGCAGCCAGCCCCAACAACAGCGCCGTTACCAACGCGGGCGCCTTCGGCGATAATGCAACGACTGCCAATAAGCGCATCATCACCAACAAAAACCGGTGCGGCTTGCGGCGGTTCAAGTACGCCACCAATGCCAACGCCACCACTCAAGTGAACGTTGGCGCCAATCTGCGCACACGAACCAACCGTGGCCCATGTATCAACCATGGTGTTTGCACCAACACGAGCACCGATGTTGACGTAACTCGGCATCATCACCACGCCGCGTTCTAAAAATGAACCGAAACGCGCTGATGCACCGGGGACGACACGCACACCGGCGCTGGCAAAATCATTTTTGAGCGGAATTTTGTCGGCATATTCATAGGGGCCGCATTCAATCGTTTCCATTTGGGAGAGACGGAAGAACAACAAAATTGCGTGCTTCAACCATTGATGAACAACGGGTTCACCGGCGCTATCAAGTTCGGCAACCCTCGCTTCGCCGGTATCCAGCAAAGTGATGGCGGCGCGGACATGTTGCATTGCTTCGGTGGACGCAGGGCTAAGTGAATCGCGCTGTTCCCAAAGTTCATTGATCGTCTGTTCCAAACTCATGGAAGCAAACTAGTGCGTAGGCGGCTCAACCAAGAAGGCGTTTCGCCACAAGTTCGAGTCTTTCGATGGGTTGCACCACAGCGATCCGCACAAAACCAGCGCCATCGGCTCCGTAAAACTCGCCAGGAGAAATGATGGCGCCGCCATCTTCGGCGAACCGGTTGACCAATGACCACGCATCGCCATTGGGGGCCGGTGCCCATAAATAGAAAGCGCCCTGCGGCATCGGTGCATCAACGCCCATTTGGGCCAACACATCACGCATGAAATGCAAGCGCTCGAGATAACGCTGCTTTTGTTCTTCAACATGCGTTTGATCCGACCAAGCCGCTACGGCTGCGGCTTGTACAGGACCGGGCACCATAAAGCCGGCGTGTTTACGTAATTCAGATAAGTAGCGCACGATTTCAGGATCGCCCGCATAAAAACCAGCGCGCACACCGGCCAAGTTTGAGCGCTTCGAAAGAGAATGAACCGCAACGACACCATCAATGCCGTGTTGCAAAATTGATTGGCGTTGTCCGCTCCAGGTGAATTCGACATAACACTCATCGGAAAACACAAGAACATTGTGAGCGCGTCCCCATTCGGCGGCGCTTTGTAAATCATCAAGTTGCCCAGTGGGATTACCCGGCGAATTCACCCATAAACAAAGTGCACGTTTCGCATCATCAGGCGAAATTGTTTCGAGTCGTAAACGCCCATCGGGCGCAACGGGAACGGCAACGGCGCGCGCACCGGCCAGTTGCGCGCCCATCTCATAACTTGGATACGAAATGGCGGGATATAAAACGGTGTCGCGGTCGGGTGTACGCAGGCGCAACCAATGCGGAAGTCCAGCCACAAACTCTTTTGTTCCGATACAAGCGGCTAATTGCGAAAGTTCAAGTTGCACGCCAAGTTCGCGCGCCGACCATTGTTGCGCCGCTTCGCGATAAGCCACCGAACCGATCGAGGGCGGATACTTGCGTTCACTGGACGAATTCGCAAGAGCATCAATGACTATTTGCGGGGGCGGATCGAAAGGATCGCCAATGGAGAGATCAACCACGCCGCCTTCATGCTCGGCCGCTTTGGGTCGCAATGCATCTAAACGGTCATAGGGGTATGCGGGTGGTACGAATCCGGAAGTCACAAGTTCAATTCTGACCGCTATGAGCCACTATCGGCCACTAGGAACTCGCGAAACCGACTCAATGAGACATTGTCGAGTCGTGCTCGCACCACCATATTTTCTTCGGTGGCTTCTTCGGAGAGCACTTCACCCTCACGATGCACCGCCGCCAGCACATCACCGCGTGAAAAAGGAATCACCAATTCCGTCAGCGGTGAAAGTGCCCGTAAACGATCACCCAATGTGCGCAGCATGTTTTCAATGCCATAACCAGTGCGTGCCGAAATAGCCACCGCATTGGGATGATCGCCAACAACGCGCTTCACGCCATCGGGATCGACGTCATATTTATTCACGACCAACATCTGCGGAATGTCAACCGCCCCGATTTCGGTCAGAACACGATCGACGGCATCAATTTGTTCTTGTGGTTCGGCCGATGAACCATCAACAACATGCACTAAAAGATCCGCATCGGTAACCACTTCCAGCGTGGATTTAAACGCTTCCACTAATTGCGTTGGAAGTTTGGTGATGAAGCCAACAGTGTCGGTGAGTAACACCGTTTCGCCGCCAGGCAACTGCAAACGACGTGTTGTCGCATCGAGCGTGGCGAAAAGGCGATCCTCTACTAAAACACCAGCATCAGTCAGTCGATTGAGCAAGGTTGATTTTCCGGCGTTGGTATAACCAACAATGGCAACTCGATGCAGACGCGAACGTTGCCGAGCCTTTGCTTGAGTTGTGCGTACACGAGAGATATCGCGCAGGTCGCCTTCTAATTTGTGCATTCGGCGCACCAGACGACGACGGTCAACTTCCAACTGCGATTCACCACCACCGCCGCGTAAACCAATACCGCCACCCTGACGCGATAATTGCTTTCCCCGGCCTCGTAGTCGCGGCAGTCGGTAACGAATCTGTGCTAATTCGACTTGCGCTTTACCTTCCAAACTATGCGCGTTCTGACCGAAAATATCCAAGATCACTGCAGTTCGATCGATAGCAGTACGGCCAAGTTTCTTTTCTAAATTTCGTTGCTGAGCTGGAGTGAGTTCATCATCGAACACCACGGTGTCAGCATCAACGGCTTCACAAAGCACACGCAACTCTTCAACTTTTCCAGAACCAATAAACGTGGCCGGATCGGGTGTTTGCCGTCGTTGTATAACTCGGGCCACGGAATCGGCACCGGCGGTGTCGACAAGTAATTCAAGTTCATCAAGATGACGTTCAATTATTTCTTCGTCTTGGCCGGCGAAACTTACGCCCACCACCACAATTTTTTCGCGGAAACTGCGATCAATTAATCCGGAACTTTCGCCACCGAATTCACCGAAACCACCGCGGTGCGAATTAGTCATTAGCCGTCTCGATGGAGGCCACAAACTGCGTAGGCCCGATCAATTGCGGTTCATCGCTTATACGTACTTGCGCCGAACCACCTGGCATATGCACCGAAATAACGTCGCCCTTCACCAACGACCACTGATGAGAAACAACGGCGGCCGCCGTTGCGCCCGTGCCACATGCTTGAGTGCGGCCGGCGCCGCGTTCCCACACAATGAGATCGATGGCATCATTCGCGTTTTTGGCGATGAATTCAACATTGATGCCTTCAGCAAATTGCGATTCAAACCACGGGCCGTCAACATCGAGATCAATTTGGGAAAGATCAGATTCGATAATGAGATGAGGATTGCCCACATCAATTGTGGCGAAACGTCGCTCACCAATTTTTTCTAATGCCGCCGCGGGAACGCTTGGGCCGGCAGCGATGTTGCCCATACCAACTGTCACTGTGCCAAGACCGGTTTCCGGATCGTCATCAACTTCGACAATGCGCAAGCCACCATCGGTGAGCACGTGATAGGTGGCTGTACGTTCACGACGAGCAATGGCGAAGGCTTGGGCCAAACAACGAATACCGTTACCGCTCATTTCGGCACGGCTGCCATCGGCATTCCAAAGATTCATCACAACGTCGATGCCGTTTTCGCGTTGTTCATCATCGGGGTGGGCGCCGAGAATGAAGCCATCGGCGCCGATACCGCGATGCCGATCACAAAGTTGGCGCGCCAACTCCGGTCCACCTTCAAGCAGACCGTTGTTTTCCTCTAGAGCGACGAGGAAATCGTTTCCTAAACCGTGATGTTTGGTGAGTCGCACAACTAGTAGTCAATCAGCCTTTGGCCCAGAAAGGCGACACAGTTTTCGTCAACCTCACCGGTGGTGGGAATCCATTCAATTCGTGGGTCGCGACGAAACCACCGCTGCTGGCGACGGGCGAACTTACGGGTGCGAGTTACGGCCAGTTCCATCGCTTCGTCGAGCGGAATTCCCTTTTGCAAGTGATCAAAGATCTCGCGGTAGCCAAGGGCTTGGGCGGCCGTACGGCTCACACCGTGGGTGAGTAGTCGCTCGCATTCGCCAACGAATCCAGCAGCTAATTGAGCCTCATAACGAGCGCTGATGCGCTCATCAAGTGTCGTTCGATCAATTTCCAGGCCAACAATGGCGAAGGGGGCATCGCTATGCGTTTCGAGTCCGGGTCCAAAAGAGGAAAACGGCTGGCCGCTTCCGATCGTCACTTCAAGTGCGCGCACAATGCGACGACGATTGGTTGGTTCCATGCGCGCCGCCGCCACGGGATCAAGTTGTTGTAAACGAACAAACAATTCGTCTGTCGCAAAGTTCTCTTCGAGATCTTTTTTCACTTCGGGAAAACGTCCCGGTATTTGTAAATCATCGGTAAGCGAACGTAAATAGAGACCGGTACCGCCAATGAGCAACGCGCAATTTCCTCGGTCGGCAATGGCGGTAAGAACACTGCGACATTCACGCTGAAAACGCGCCACCGTGTAGTTCTCATTTGGATCACAAATATCGATCATGTGATGTGCGAACTCTTGTTGTTCGCTGGCATCGGGCTTTGCCGTCCCAATATCCATGCCGCGATAAACCTGCATCGAGTCAACGCTGACAATTTCAACGTCTTTTTGTTGTGCTCGTACATAACGAGCAACAGCAAGACCTATGGCTGATTTTCCCGAAGCAGTCGGGCCCACAATGGCAAGGACGTTTGGGGTGGTCAACCTGCGGTCACCGGAATGCGCGTGCGGTGACGAGGCGCTGAGAGAACCTCGCGCAATTCGCCCCGCAAAAAATGAGGCCCGGCATCGGTGATTTCACACGTCACTAATGTGCCGGCGCGTAATGCTGACTTCGCCGGGAAATGCACCAATTTGTTTTGAGCCGTGCGAGCAGAAAGAACGTTGGCGTCACGTTTCGACGGACCCTCAACAATTGCTTGCTCAATGCGTCCGATGCGGGCGCGATGTTTTGCTAACGCTGAACGTTCGATGACCACGCGTAACCGTTCGAATCGGTTGCCAACCTCTGCGGGGTCACAGAACTTCTCGACGAGTAAGGCCGCTTCGGTTCCCTCGCGGGGCGAGAAAATAAACGTATAGGCCGAGTCGTATTCGGCTGCAGCGGCCACTTCAAGTGTCTGTTCAAAATCTTGTTCGGTTTCGCCGGGATACCCCACGATGATGTCAGTCGTAACCGCTAAGTCATCGATGGCGGCGCGTGCGGCGAACAGTTTTTCCAAATAACGCTCGGCGGTATAACCACGATGCATTTCTGCCAGCACTCGATCACTACCAGCCTGCAATGGCAGATGAAGATGCGGACACACTTCCGGAGCCGATGCCATAGCGGCAATTGTTTCGGGGCGTAAATCTTTGGGATGCGGACTGGTGAAGCGCACGCGATCGATGCCATCGATCGCGGCCACCGCCAAAAGCAGATCGGCGAAAAGGGGACGAATTTTGCGATCAGCCATCCAGAGTTCACCGGCAATCGCACGATCATCACCCATGGGTGTCTCTGATCGTTGGGCAAGGGTTAAATCACGACCATACGAATTCACGTTTTGCCCAAGCAACGTGATTTCGCGCACACCATCGGCGGCCAAGACTTTTACTTCTTCAATGAGATCGCCAAATGGCTTACTGGCTTCCTTGCCTCGTACTGCGGGCACGATGCAATACGCGCAGGTGTTATCGCAACCAATCTGAATGGTTACCCATGCTGACCAATCAACTTCACGACGAACCGCTAACGCCGTAGGAAATGCTTCGGCATCATTTAATGCTTCGTCCCAGATTTCGGTAATTGGACCGCTGGTGCGCGATTGATGAAGTAGATCAACTGCTCGATGCACGTTATGGGTGCCAACAACAACGTTGACATGAGGTGCGCGTTCCATAATGCGCTCGCGGTCTTTTTGCGCCAAGCAACCGCTCACCACGATTTCAACATCGGGTCGTTCTTCTTTTAGCGATTTGAAATGACTTAAATGTCCGTAAAACTTGTTGTCGGCATTTTCCCGAATACAGCAAGTGTTGAATACAACGACATCTGCGCTGTCATCTGATTCGGCTGGAACAAGCCCATCAGCTTCTAAAAGAGCAGCCAAACGCTCCGAGTCGTGCTCGTTCATTTGGCACCCGTAGGTCCGGATGGCGTAGGTCTTGGCCGATGTCACGCCCAAAGGTTACGCCGCGCCTGCTGGAGCTCGACAATGCGCCACTCCAGCAGGCACTAGCGACGGGTTACTCGTCGAGTGAAATCGGGACGTCGTGCTCTTCGGTCATGGTGTCATCGTCTTCGCCGATGCCCACATGAGCGAGGATGCGGTCGGTGATTTCGACCATGACCTCAGGATTTTCTAAGAGGTACGTCTTGGAGTTTTCACGTCCTTGACCGAGTTGTTCGCCTTCATAGGTGTACCAAGCACCTGACTTCTTAATGATGCCCAAATCGACACCGATATCGAGGGCCGAACCTTCGCGGCTCACACCCTTGCCGTACATGATGTCGAACTCGGCTTGCTTGAAAGGCGGAGCAACTTTGTTTTTCACAACCTTGACGCGTGTGCGGTTGCCCACGACCTCAACACCATCTTTGATGGATTCGATACGACGGATATCGAGACGAACCGACGAATAGAACTTGAGTGCACGACCACCAGGTGTTGTTTCTGGTGAACCGAACATCACGCCGATTTTTTCGCGTAACTGGTTGATGAAAACACAAACCGTTTTTGACTTGTTGAGATTGGCGGTGAGTTTGCGCAAGGCCTGGCTCATAAGACGGGCTTGTAAACCAACATGGGTATCGCCCATCTCGCCTTCGATTTCAGCGCGTGGTGTTAATGCCGCAACTGAATCGATAACCACAACATCGAGTGCACCCGAGCGCACCAACATGTCAGCGATTTCTAGTGCTTGTTCGCCAGTATCAGGCTGAGAAATAAGCAGTTCATCAATATCAACACCGATTGCAGATGCATAAACCGGATCCATTGCGTGTTCGGCATCGATATAGGCACAGATACCACCGTTGCGTTGAGCCTCAGCCACAACATGCATTGCCAACGTTGACTTACCAGACGACTCTGGACCGTAAATTTCGACAACGCGACCACGAGGTAAACCGCCAACACCTAAAGCAAGATCGAGAGCAAGAGCGCCGGTGGGGATTGTCTCGACACGCATGGTGCCCTTTTCGCCCATCTTCATGACAGAGCCTTTGCCAAACTGCTTTTCGATTTGGCCAAGTGCCATCTCTAAGGCTTTGTCTCGTTCGCCAGATGACTTCTGGTCTTTGTCCTTCTCCATGGCTTTACCTTTCGTGAACTTTCGGGAATCTGCTGCTGGGTACTTGCTGTTGAGAGATTTCTACTGAGGGGGTATGACAGGACTGGTGCTAACTAGGTGGCGGAATCTGCGCCGGAAACTGAATTTGTAGAACAGGTGTTCGACTGAACGACACCAACGTAGTTTCGAACAGGCGTTCTGTCAACGATTTCGGATGAAGGTCTGCCGAAACGATTTCAGAAAACCCATCGCAAAGGGGGAATGCTGCCGAGAGAAGGGGAAATTCCGCCAGCCGGTCCCTCACTTTGGCCGGCCAGCCCCCTTTTTCCAAGGGCCGGTAGGCTCAAAATGTGAGCAACCAAGCAAATCTCCCCACCGATCCGGCCGCCCGCGACGAACATCTCCGCCAGCGCCTCACCCCTGAGCAATACCAAGTCACGCAGTGCTCAGCGACCGAGCCGGCATTCACCGGCAAGTACTGGAACTGCCATGACGATGGCACCTATCACTGCATCGTTTGCGATGCCCCGCTCTTCAGTTCCGACACAAAATTCGATTCGGGAACCGGTTGGCCAAGTTTTTTCGATCCGATGGACAACGATGCCATCGCCACAAAGATCGATACGACCTATGGCATGGTGCGCACCGAAGCGTTATGCGCCAAATGTGGTGCACATCTCGGACATGTTTTTCCTGATGGACCAAACCCAACCGGTTTGCGTTACTGCATGAACTCTGCGTCGCTTGATCTCAAACCCGCGCAACAAGACGACGGCGCAAATGATCAAGCGCAGTAATCACAGTGAACTGACGGATTTGCTCGCGATCGCCTGGTAAACGAACCATCGCCGTTTCAGTAACACCATCGACGGTGGTGGCCATAAAGACAGTGCCGGGTGCAATTCCTTCTTGAGGATCAGGACCAGCGACACCGGTTACCGCCAGACCAACATCGCATTGCAACACTCGACATGCCGCTTCGCTCATGGCACGCGCCGCGTCGTCGCTCACTACTGGTCCGCGCTCAACACCGAGAACATCGAATTTCACTTCCGATGCGTAACTCACAATTGATCCGCGGAAGACATCGCTTGAACCAGGAACGCCAACTAAACGACTGGCAATCATTCCGCCGGTTAACGATTCCGCCAAACCGAAAGTTAGGTTCTGCGCGCGCAACATCGACAGCACGACCGTTTCCATTGTTTCGTCATTCACCGAAAACACCCAGTCAGAAAGAATGTCGGCCACGATTGCGACTTCAGCGTCAACAATGGCATCGGCTTGTTCAACGGTGTCGGCCTTAGCGGTGATACGAACTTTTAATCCTTCAATGCCACTGGCTAAGAACGCAATGGTGGCGTGGCCGGTGGCATCAAGTTCTTCCATATGATCAGCCAACATTTCGGCAATGCCGCTTTCAGAATGTCCCCAACTGCGAATCGTGCGACTGCGAATAACACCCTGATGACCGGCACGACGGCGAAGTTCAGGAATAACTGTTCCCAACATCATTTCGCGCATTTCATAAGGAACGCCGGGCACCGCAAAAATAACTTTGTCACCCACGGGACAAATAAGACCCGGCGCCGTACCTGGTTGTTGTGGGATTCGACTAGCACCAACGGGAACCAATGCTTGTCGCAAGTTATTGCGTGGCATTTCCCGTCCCCGTGCGCCAAACATTTCAATTAAGCGCTCAACAACTTCAGGGTCTTCTTCAAGCGTGGTACCCATAACTTCGGCAATGACATCGCGGGTGATGTCATCTTGGGTTGGCCCTAAACCACCACACACCACAACCGCGTCAGCCCGAGAAAGTGCTTCAGTTAAACAATCACGAATGCGATTCCAGTTATCGCCCACTTTGGTTTGGCGGTAACAGTCGATACCAGCCAGCGCCAACTGTTCACCGATCCACGACGAATTCGTATCGACAATTTGACCAAGTAATAACTCGGTTCCTACGGCAACAACTTCACACTGCATGCACAATCTCCGTTCGTTTAATTAAGCGTGCGGCAACAACTGCGTGCAGCGCTGTGATGACGACGAGCGACATCAAAAACAGACCGGCCGAATACCAATCGGCGTACCAACACACCACTCCGTTAGCGGCCACAAGTGCCGCAGTGCCCAATCTCAATGCGGTAAGAGGGCCATGTGGCTCTCGTTCTGAGAATTGACCAATGGCCGCGAGCCCCAGGTAAATAAGGAAATACGCAATGGTCAAAATGGTGATGGCTTCGTTATAGACGTAACCGTCATGCAAGCGAACATATTTGGACACGCCGACGGCCACGCTCACGATTCCAACTTGTAAAACGAAATGAGCGAGCAGCCAAATTTCCCCCGCTAACGCACCTGGTCGAATGCCGGCGGAGGGGAAATCATCGAAGTAAGTCGAGTACAGGCCGAATAACAACACGAAAATCACGATTACACCGAGGACATCGCGCGTCTCGATGGGTCCACCGGAGAGAACGAGCGCAACTTTTACAAATGACTCACCAAAAGTGATGAGTGTTAAAAGCGCGGCGCGTTCAGCAAGGTGATGGGCGTCAATATTGGGAACCGGCCGACCACGTTGACTAAGTGACGTCGGCACCACCAATAAGAAAATCGCAATGCCATACATCACTGCATCTTCGGGACTCGGAATAATGATGCCGATCGACATCACGACACCGGAGAGCAAAAGTCGATTTCGTCGCGCTATCGCCCAAGGACCAATTTCACCTTCAGTTTCCCGCAATCGATGGTGGGAATAGGCCATCACCATCACAGCGAGAAAATAAAGAAAGCCAACGAGATCCGAAGAGTCGTCACGACTCACGAACGCGATTGTCATAGCGAAAATTAAAAACATCTGTATGAATATGAGACTGCGCTGACCAAGATCATCGCGTCGTTCAACATTCATAAGAATTGTGGTGTGGAACCACAACAGCCATAACAAGGCGAACATGAGCACGCATAACCCGGCTGATTCCCATGTCAGGTTTTGTGAGAACTCGTTAGAGAGCACCATGATCGATGCCACAAAAACGAGGTCATAGAAAAGTTCTAGAAATCCGACTGGTTGTGCATGCTTCTTTTCATCGGACCCCATAGGTGACGATGTTAGGACGAAGTCTCCATGTCAGTGGCGGCTCGGCTGCCATCAATGACGTACTGCAAACCGGAAAACACCGCCAAAAAGGTGGCCAAATACAAAAGCCAATCGCCCAACCAAATGAAATCAGTGGTGGGTGGGAACAAGACGGCCGCAATGGCGAGCGACTGCACCAAGGTTTTCGCCTTTGCGGAAAGTCGCGCCGGCATGGCGAGTCCTCGTCGACCCCACCACATTCGGTAAAGGCTGATGAATATTTCGCGTGCCGTAATGACAACCACAGGCCAGACGGGAAAGCGATCGACAGCGACCAGCGAAAACAATGCGCCCAAAACCAAAACTTTGTCGGCCAAGGGATCAAGAAATGCACCCGAACGAGTGGCGCCATGTCGACGGGCAAACCAACCATCAAAAAAATCAGTAAACGCCAGCGCTGTCCATAGCGACCAGACCAACCAACCCGATGGGCTCTGGCCGATCATGGCGAAAAGCAGTGGCGAAACCAACAGCCGCAACATCGTGATGTAGTTGGCGGGAGTCGCTAACGCGGACGGGCCGTAGTTGGGATCGCTCATGAGCGACGACCCGGTTCAACAACACGTGCTTCTAAATCGGGACCTAAGGCACCGGTGATTTCGACAGCAAAAAACTGGCCCACGGGAAGATCTTCAGAAACAGAAATAACACCATCAATTTCCGGTGCCTCGCGCCATGAACGGCTAACACCGGGCGCGTCAATCAATACCTCGGTGGTTGTGCCAATTAAGCGATCTCGCTTTTCGGCGGTGATGCGATCTTGAAGTTCCGAAAGTTCACGCAGACGCTCATTCACTAACTCTGATGGTACGTGACCATCGAGGGTGGCAGCGTACGTTCCCTCTTCATTGCTGAACGGAAAGAATCCACACCAATCGAGTTCCACCGATGAAACGAAATCGAGCAGTTGGTCATGGTCTTCTTCGGTCTCACCCGGATATCCAACAATGAAGTTCGAACGAAAAACAGCGTCGGGTTGTTGTTTGCGAATCGCTGCGATGCGGCTCATGAATTTTTCGCCGTCGCCATAGCGGCGCATTCTGCGTAAAAGAGTGGGCGAAACATGCTGAAGAGAAAGATCAAAATAAGGAACGTCGGTAGCCAAAATGGTTTCGATCAACTCATCGGTGAGGTCCGACGGATAGAGATAAAGAAGGCGAACACGCCGCACCATTTCCGCAACCGCTTTCGTTAACGGAACGATGGCGCGCTCTCCCACTCCGGCATCGCGACCATAAGCGGCGAGATCTTGTGCGACCAGAACAATTTCGCGCACATCAAGTTGTTCAACTTCGCGCAAAATATCGTCCATTGACCGTGAACGTTGCTTGCCCCGGAATGTCGGAATGGCACAAAAACCGCAAGCCCGGTCGCAGCCCTCAGCAACTTTCACATATGCCCAGGGCGATGACGATTTCGGTCGAGGAAGATTCAGAAGATCAAATGACGGCGCTGAACGCGTTGGTCCCAAAGTTACGGGAACACCGAATCCCGCCACTTGATCAATTTCCGACATGGCATCGGAAAGTTCCTCGCCATAACGCTCGGCCATACAGCCCGTCACCACTAAACGTGAACCGGGAGCTCGATTGGCATCGAGAGCCAAAATGGTGTCGATCGATTCTTGACGGGCTTGTTCAACAAATGCGCACGTATTTACGACCACAACATCCGCGTCTTGCGCGTTATCGGCTTCTGTTAATCCGTCAGCGGCGAACTTGCCTGCCAACTTTTCCGAATCAACTTGGTTTTTGGGACAGCCAAGCGTCTCGATCCAATACTTTCCGGCCATTTCTCAACCGCCGATCTGGCTCATAGAGCGAGACGGGCGGATGAAATGAACCTGATTGATCTGGTGCCCTGCCCATTTAGCGGCTACTTCGCCAGAAATCGCCGCCGCGATTTGTTCATCACTGGCACCGCCGCGTAACAGCGATCGCAAATCGAGTTCACGCGTGGCAAAAAGGCAATGTCGCAACATGCCATCAGCCGTAAGCCGAACTCGATCGCAAGAAGAACAAAAAGCTTCGGTCACACTCGGGATAACACCCACCGAACCTTTGCCGTCAACATAGTTATGCCGAGTGGCCGGATCGCTATCGGTGCGCGTTCCCACTTCTAAGGGATACACCTCGTTAATACGAGAAAGAATTTCCGCTTTCGAAATGACTGACTCATGGCGCCAATCACCTTGAGCATCAAGCGGCATGAATTCGATGAAACGAACTTGCACACCTTTTTCACGACCGAAGGTGGCGAAATCGACAATCTCATCGTCGTTAATTCCTCGCATCACAACACAGTTAACTTTCACCGGTTGCAAACCAGCCGCTAACGCCGCATCAATTCCAGCAATGACCGAATCAAGTTCGTTACGTAACGTGATTTGTTCAAAGCGATCAGCGCGCAAAGTATCGAGTGAAATATTGATTCGACGCAATCCGGCATCTACAAGTTGATTGGCTAATTGTGAAAGGCGAGAACCATTAGTGGTGAGCGCTAAGTCGACATTGAGTTTGGCCAAGCGTTCTATCAACCCGGGCAAGTCAGCTCGAACCGTTGGTTCACCGCCAGTTAGGCGAATGCCATCAAAGCCGAATCGTTCAACACAGATAGTGGCAATGCGCGTGAGTTCTTCATAACTGAGCAACTCTTCGCGCGGTAACCAAGCCAAGCCTTCCGGCGGCATGCAGTAGGTGCAGCGGAAGTTGCAGCGATCAGTAATAGAGATCCGCAGATCGCGATGGACGCGACCAAAGCCATCAACCAATTCAGTCATCTGCGTCCCCATAGCCAAAGGTTAGGAGTGAAGCAGTCGTACATGCACACTGGCGGGAGGTTCAACGGTCTCGCCGTCGGGCAGAACTGCTAAAGCATTGGCCGCAGCCATCGCCGCCATCTGATGTGAGCCTTGAGCGCCAGCCGATTCCACGACATAGCGACCGTCCACAAAGCGGCAAAGCGCACGGGCGAAATGAAGTTTCCCATCGGGTTTACGACCAAATGGTGAAAGCACTGTGGCTGTAACCGTTGGGCCATCCCAATCGGCCTCGGCGTAGCCCGACATTTTGCGCAATCCGGGACGACAGAAGAGTTCGTAACTGACCAGCGATGAAACGGGGTTGCCCGGCAATCCAAAAATCGGAACTTCAGTTCCATCGGAGCGTTTCATCACACCGAAGGCCAAAGGTTTCGCGGGCTTGATCGCCACTTGCATCCAACGCATGTCAGCAATGCGACTGAGCACTTTTTTCACAAAATCAAAATCACCCATGCTCACGCCGCCCGACGAAACTATGGCATCACATTTTTCAACACCTTGAATGAACGCGTTTTCAATCGCGTCTTCGATATCTGGTTGCAGGCCAAGATCAATCGTTTTGTAACCGTGACTTTGTAAAAGGGCACGCAGCGCCAATCGATTGGAATCACGAATTTGACCGGGCTCTAACGGCGAGCCGTCATCGACGAGTTCATCTCCGGTAGAGATCACACCGACGATGGGTTTTTGCACAATACGAACTTCGGTGTAACCCAACGTTGCCAACACACCCAAATGCGAAGCCGTAAGCACAACACCTTTTTCGATAACAACATCGCCCGGTTTCATATCGTCACCAGCAGGGCGAATATTTGCGTTCTCGCTCACGCTTTTCGTGATGGTGACAACGTCATTCGAAACTTCAGTGTCTTCCACCATCACAATGGCATCAGCACCATCGGGAACCGGAGCGCCAGTCATAATGCGAACGGCGGTGTTTTCGCTTACGGAAAACTCATTGCCGCGCATGCCGGCCGCAATTGTTCCTGCAATTTTCAGTGTTACCGGCGCCGATTGGGTATCGATACTGCGGACGGCAAAACCATCGACGGCTGTGTTAGCAAAAGGTGGAACGTATTCATTGGCCACGATCGTTTCGGCCAAAACTGCACCAACGGAATCAATAAGGGCAACCGAAATCTCCGCGTTGCGCTGACAACGATCAAGAACAAATTCGCGTGCTTGCGAAAACGGAATCATGGCCGCATACGGTTTTGCACAAAATCGCGCAGAAACGCTCGAAATTCGGGACCTAAATCGTCGCGTTCCGAGGCCAATTCAACGGTGGCACGTAAGTAATCAAGTTTGCTGCCGATGTCATAACGACCTGATCCGATGATCCAGCCATACACGTCCATATCGCCAATAAGTAACGCAATGGCATCGGTAAGTTGGATCTCGCCACCAACGCCTGGCTTCACTTGATCAATGGCGTCGAAAATTTCCGGCGTGAACACATAACGACCCATCACCGCCAAATTCGATGGGGCTTCTTCTTTCGCCGGCTTTTCCACGATGGAACGAATTCGCACTAATGAATCTTCCAACGGTTCCGGATCAATTGATCCATACGAAGAAATTTCATGCGGCTCCACTTCGGAAACAGCGATAACCGCGCCGCCACGCGTTTCATGCACTTCAATCATGTCGGCCAGTGCCGTTGACGACGATTCCATGATGTCGTCACCCAACATCACCACAAACGGGCTATCGCCAACATGTTTGCGCGCCACTGAAACTGCATGACCAAGTCCAAGGGGTTCGCCTTGACGAACAAAATGAATTTCCGCCAATTCGGCAAGGTTGCGCACATTTTCTAAATCTTCTTTTTTGCCGCGATCAGCGAGGAATGATTCCAACTCAACATTGCGATCGAAATGGTCTTCGAGTGAACGTTTTCCTCGTCCCGTAATAATGAGGATGTCATCGATTCCGGAACGGACTGCTTCTTCCACCACATATTGAATGGCCGGAGTGTCAACGATGGGCAACATTTCTTTGGGTTGTGCTTTCGTGGCCGGCAGGAACCTGGTTCCCAAACCGGCGGCGGGAATCACCGCTTTTTTCACATTTGCCACTTGAACTCCTCGAACGTCCACCACCATTGTGGCGGCCGTGACCGCCTTTGCGCGCCACTTTCTCACTGTGTCGGATTGGCGACTTTGTCGCTATGCTGGCACTCTAAGCCCCCGAGTGCTAACCACCCCATTTTTGACTATGCCTACCTACGACTATCGCTGCAAAGACTGCGGCCATGAATTTGAGGCCCACCAGTCATTTTCTGATGACCCGCTCACCGAATGCCCAAGTTGTGGCGGAACGGTGAAGAAGAAGTTCGCCGCCGTTGGCATCGCATTTAAAGGAAGCGGCTTTTACAAAAATGATGCTCGGGGTGGCTCTAGTTCATCATCGAGTTCATCGACGACGCCGAGCACAACGTCAAGTTCGTCATCGGGTTCGTCATCGAGTGATTCATCATCGACATCATCATCGACGTCATCAACAACGTCGTCGAGCAGCGATTAAAGCCGTTTGGCTTTCTAACGTCCGAACGACCCTATAAAAACCCGTTTGATAGTTCCTATGGTGAGCAATCGCCGTGGATATTTCTCGCTTTCGACACCGACGCCGACCGCGGTGGATCGCTCTTTTCGCTCTCACCTTGGTGAGCACCGTCATCACTTATCAATCAGTTTCAAACGGTCGTGATGCACTGCATCGATGGGGGCCGAAACGCAATGTTGTCGTTGCATTAGTTGATTTTCTTCCGGGCGACAGAGTGAGCGAAAACGACATCCGCTTACAACCACAACCCGAAACTGCTCTCGCAGCCGATACCGCCACCTCTATCGAACAAGTTCGACAACGTTTAGTGACGGAAAAAATTGCCGCGGGCGAACCGATCCTGCAACGACGCTTGGCCGCTGAATCATTGGAAGGAACGTCGGCCAAAGTTGCTGACGGTCGCAGCACGTTTTCACTTTCAGTAACTCGCGATACTCCCAATGTTGCCGTCGGCGATCATGTTGATGTCTTTGCACTGAGCAGCAAAATTTCGAGCCGCGCCGTCATCGTTGCCAGCGATGACCAACGCGTGATGTTTGCGGTCGAGGCAAAAGAGTCCTCGCTTGTTGCCCGCGCTCTCGCCGATGGCAGCGTCGTGCTTGCGCTAGTTCCATAACAACCGCCTTTTCCTGCAGTACGGTCGCAGCATGCATCGCCGCATTTTCGCCAGCGTGTTACTCGTTCTCGTTATGAGCGGAATGTTCATTACAAACGCCGCTGCCGAATCCACCGCCCCGCTCGCTTCGGTGACATCAACAACTTCATCAACCGACGATTCTTCGCTCGCTCAAGCGGAATCAGAGATGAATGTTTGGAAAGCATTTGTTCTCGGTGCCGTGGAGGGAATCACTGAATTCCTGCCCATTAGTTCCACCGGACATTTAGTGGTCACACAACGTTGGCTCGGCATCGGAACCGACGACGCCACGAAAGACGCCGCTGACTCTTATGCCATCGCTATTCAATTCGGAGCGATTTTGGCCATTCTTCTTTTGTATCGCCGTCGGATTGTTTCCATTGTCAAAGGCATTGCAGGTAAAGACGAGCAAGGGCGTTCGCTCTTCCTCTCTTTGTTGGTTGCGTTTTTGCCGGCTGTCGTTATCGGTGTCGCTTTTGAAGGACCGATCAAGGACAACCTGCTTGGCGTCGGGCCAGTTATCGCTGCATGGATAGTGGGTGGCGTCGTTTGTTAGTCATTGCACCGAAGATTCGTGCCAGTCGTCCTGGATTTTCCATTACGGAAATGTCATTGCGCTCGGCACTCATCATTGGCCTTGCGCAAGTTGTGGCGATGTGGCCGGGAACTTCCAGAAGTCTTGTCACAATTTTGGCCGCCCTTGCCGTGGGGGCAACCTTGGCAGCTGCGGTGGAATTCAGTTTTCTTTTAGGTCTCATCACTTTGGGCGCAGCAACGCTGTACGAAGCAGTGAACAATGGATCAACGATGATCGATGCCTATGGATGGTTTACGCCCCTAGTTGGACTCATCGCAGCATTTATTTTTGCCGCACTGGCCGTCAAGTGGATGGTGGCGTGGCTGCAAACACGATCACTTGCCATCTTTGGAATTGAACGTATAGCGGCCGCAGCATTAGCGATCGTGTTAGTGGCAACCAGCGTGATCTAACGACCACTTAAAGAAACATCGGCAATAACTAATGTCGGACATGCCGTTCCACCGGGCAACCATTCGATGTCAGCGCCGATATGAGAAATATCAAGAAGCATTCGCTGCAATGTTGAGGCAATCGTGACTTCGCGCACCGGTTGAGTGAACTCACCGTTTTCGATCATCAATCCTTCAATGCCGACTGATACATCGCCACTAATCAGATTGACGCCGGAATGTAAGCCCGTCATTGATTGCACGTAAACGCCGGAATCGATCGAAGCCAAAATTTCAGCAAATGTTCCTTGACCAGGCGCTACCGCTAATGCTTGACACCCGGCTGACGGAGTTGAAGAAACGCCGCGCACGGCAGAGCCAGTGCTTTGTGTTTTCATCCGCCGTGCCGATTCGGAATCAAATAAGAAACCTTGTAAGACACCATCGCTAACTAAAGCATTGCGGCGACAGGCCAAACCTTCGCCGTCGAAAGTGTCAGCGGCATACGAACGATGGTCGGTGGGATCGTCAACTAACGACAAAGCCTTAGTAGCAATTTGCTCTCCTACTCGGTCGGCAAATGGAGAGCGGCCTTTCGCAACACGATCACCGGTGAGCGTTGAACCCAATAAACCAATAATGGTGGCGGCCACTTTCGGTTCTAAAAGAATGGCCACTTTGCGTGAACTAACGGGTTTCGCTCCGAATAGCCGTGTTGCCCGCAACACTGCATCATCGGCGGCTTCATCAATATCTAAATCGCGAGGCGAAAAACCATACGTTGACCCACCGCCGGTATAGGTCTCGTCGCCATCGGATGCGAGCGCTAACGCGCTCATCGAACACCAACCGCCGCGGCCAGAACCGCGAATTCCCATCGACGAGGCAATAGCAAAACGAGAAACGACATCGGAAAAAATTGATGTGCGCACTCCCGTAATGCGCGCGTCGCCCGCTTTCACTTTTTGTTCTAAAGCAATTGCCAAAGCAATTTTTTCACTTTGCGGAAATTCTTCGACGCTGCGATCGAAACCATCGAAAAGTACGGGCTCTACGCCATCGGGAGTTGCCAAGCCAACAAATTCGCTGGGCTCGGCGAATTGCGCGTTTTCGCGCGCCGCTTGCAACGTATCAAGAAGAACGTCTTTTTCTAATGAGCCCGCCCAAGCGAAACCTTGGCGATGATCGCTAATGACGCGTATACCGACACCAGCACTGGTAGCGGAAGTCAATGATTCAACGTCGCCGCCATGAGCGCGCACCGTTGTGGAAGTAGATCGAGCCATGAACGCTTCAACTTGCTCATCGCCATTACTTTGCGCCGCAATACTTTCGGCCAGTTGTAAAAGTTCAGCGGCGAATTCGTCAGGCGGTTCGTGATTCATGATCCAGAAACGGTGACATCGTCAACCACCAACGTGATGCCGGCGGCATTCATGGGCAAGAACGTGAGATCGTTTCCAATTTCAGAAATATCGAGCAGCATTTTTTGCAGAGTCGACGCAATCGTGAATTCCCGAATTGGTTCAGCCAACGCACCATTGCGAATGCGTATTCCTTCGGCGCCAGTAGAGAAATCTCCGCTGACGGGATTCACCCCCGAATGCAATCCCGAAACTTCTTGAATAAGAACACCATTTTCAATTCCACTAATGATGTCCTCGGCAGCGCGCAAACCCGGTTTGAGTTGTGTAGCGAAACAACCAACTGACGGTGTGGAACGAAATCCACGTACCGCATTGCCCGTGCTTTGCGTTCCGGCGCGGCGCGCACTGGAAGAGTTATGAACGAACTTTTTGAGTACGCCATTTTCAATCATGACGTTACGACGTGCCGCTAAACCTTCACCATCAGTATCGGTAGCCGTCATAGCGCGTGGATCGGTGGGATCGTCCATAAACGTAAAGGCCGGTGATGCAACTTGTTCACCTAAGCGTCCCGCAAAAAGGGAACGACCTTTGAGAACCGCTTCACCATCTAAAACATGGGCAATGATTCCCAAAAATTGAGCCGCAACCCATGGATCTAACACCAAAGTGAAACGACCGCTCGCCGGCTGTTTCGCGCCCAATAGACGAGTTGATCGAATTGCGGCTTCACTAGCGGCGCGTTGTGGATCGAGTTCATTTGGTTCGCGCCCAATTGAATAGCCAAATCCGGTTTGTGTTTCTTGGCCATCGGTGGCCAAAGCGTAGGTGGCCAAATAGCAACTGGTTTCGCGTCCACTTGATCGAATTCCCGTTGTCGTGGCAATTGCTGCTTCAGAAATTCCGTCGGCATATTCCGCCGATTCGATTCCGGCAATGCGATCATCAGCGGCTCGTACGGCGCGTTCCAGTTCCTTGGCCAATTCAATTTTTTCTTGAACTGATACTGATGAAAAACCCGAACGGAATAAATCAACGGCCGAAAGTTCAACTCCATCGGGAGTGGCCAAACCAGCAAACTCATCAAAGGTTGCAAATTCGACGTTGTCGCGCGCCTCGGCCAAAACTTCCGCTACCGCGGCCATTTCCAAACTGCCCGCCCAGGCAAAACCTTGACGACCATCTTTCACAACGCGTATTCCCACACCTTGCGACTGCGCCGAAGAAAGAGATTCGATTTCACCTTCATAAACTCGAATTTCAGTGTCGGTACCGCGAACCACGACGGCTTCGATTTCCTCACCGGGTTTAGCCATCGCCATAACCGAATCGGCGATCGCTTGTAAGTCTTCGCTCATGCGGCCGTGCCACCAATGGTGAGTGACGCCACTCGCAATGTGGGAACGCCATCCCCCACCGGCACACCTTGGCCGTCTTTTCCGCAGGTTCCGGGCGGACCCATGGCGAAATCGTTTCCAAGGGCGTCAATGCGTTGCAAAACTTCAGGTCCGTTACCAATCAAATTGCCTTCGCGAATCGGCTCGGTAACTTTTCCGTTTTCAATTAAATACGCCTCGGTCATTCCGAATACAAAATCACCGGTAGCCGTATTGACCTGTCCACCACCTAAATGTTTTACGTACACACCATTAGGCGTGTTGGCGATAATCGATTCCGGATCTTCTTCGCCCGCCAACAAATACGTATTCGTCATGCGCACCATCGGCAAATGTTGATAACTCTGACGACGACCATTGCCAGATGACGGTCGGCCTTCTTTACGAGCACGTAGGAGATCCCACATGTAATCGGTGAGGTAACCGTCTTCAATTAAAACATTGCGTTGTGCAGGATTACCTTCGTCATCAACTGCGATATTTCCCCACTCTTTTTGCATCGTGCCATCGTCGACAACGGTGACACCTGGCGAGGCAACGCGTTCGCCAACGCGCCCGCGAAATACTGATGCACCTTTTGAAACCAAATCGGCTTCTAAACCGTGGCCGCAAGCCTCATGGAACAAGACACCAC
>JBEGMF010000068.1:0-16157 GCA_041183205.1 Actinomycetota bacterium
AACGAAAGGTGAAGCGTCAGCCGACACAAGCGACGTAACGAAACGTTGCGGGTACCACCACATGTCGCTTCTTCCCCCCGTTCCTACGGACGGAAATGAGTGTCGCGAAAATTTTTAACAAGCGCCTATCAAAACTGATTGATTTTTAGAGCGTTGACAATTATTGAAAAACGCTAAGGCAGGAACGAATAATCAAATTCTGGATTAACGGATTCGTCGTTGGAGTGGCGCCTGATGACAAATACAAGACAACCCATTATCGCATGGGCCAGATTTCCCAATTGGTGCGAAGCGATCCGGATAGGCAATGCCGCGTTCAATACGTCCGGCAAAGAAACATCCACATTCATCGCATACCCATCCGGAACGCGCAACAGGAAGTAAATGCACATCGGGAATACCAAATGAAGATGCGATTCGTTCGGGCGCAGCATCAACAAACGAATCAGTAAAAAGTTCATCTTCTAGAGCGTTATCAATTTCATTTACACGGCGGGTTAGATCGAGATCCCAGGCGAGCACCGCGCCCAATGTCGACAATGCAATGACATCAACTAATGCATCACTTTCGTTGGCCACTGCGAGATGCGATGCCAGTGATTGATCGAATGTAAGCAAAGCCGAATGAACACCGAAGACCAACGCGCCTTGAGCCGGAGGTCGACGTGTATGCCACAGTTCACCGTTCGCAAGTTGTTGCGCGCGTTTTTCCACTGCAGCAAACATTTCATCCGGCATAACAAAACCACCGCTTAAAACAAAAGTGTTTGTCACCGCGGTGGTGACCATACGTTTCCAATGTTCGCTTAACGCGACACGGCGACCGGTCCGAGTGGGATCGAGTCGATCATCGGGCGCCAAATGATCAACGGTTAGCGCTTCCAAAATGATCCACAATGATTCGACGGCGGTTTCTAAATCCTCCGATGGCATTCCCAATTGCCCAGCAACGAACGCTTGTTGCAAAACGGTACGAGCGCGCTCAGCGGCTACATCATCAAAAAAACTGGCCCGACTTTCACTCACACTCATAGTTTGGCCGACTGAGAGCGGGAAATGGCCATCCGGCTAGATTGAACATTCAAGGAGGAGCCAATGTTCGATTATCACGGTCGCCGAGCTCTTGTTACCGGTGCAGGTCAGAACGTCGGTGAAGGAATTGCCACCGCCTTGGCTGCGGCCGGTGCCGAAGTTTTCATCAATGACTATTTTCCCGAACGGGCCGAACGGGTTGCGAGCGAACTTAATGAGTTGGGGTACACCGCTCATCCCCTGCCCTTTGATGTCACCGACTATGACGCCGCGGTCGCCGCAATTTCATCTGTGGGTTCTCTCGATGTTTTAGTGAACAACGCTGGCAACGGCGGTGCCCACGGCATGACGCCAACAAAGTTTCGTGATTCAACTCCGGCGTCATGGCGCGGGCCGATTGATGTGAATCTTTACGGCGTTATGAACTGCTGCCATGCGGTCATTGGCAATATGTGTGATCGCGGGTATGGACGAATCGTGACAATCGCTTCGGGCGCAGGGCTTGTTGGTTTATCAATTGGTGTTTCACCGTATGCCGCCGGTAAAGGCGGTGCGATTTCGTTTATGCGTCATTTGGCGGTGGAAACGGCGCGCAGCGGAGTGACCGCCAATACGTTGGCAATTGGCTTGATGACCATGGAAGATCACACGGTGACCGAAGCGCTAGCGCGCCAGATTCCAACCGGACGCACGGGCTTACCAACCGATATCGCCAGCGCCGTTGTATGGATTGCCAGCGAAGAATCAAGTTGGGTCACGGGACAAACAATTTCGATTAACGGCGGATCAACAACATCATGACCATTTACTCGGCGGATAGTGAACTCGCGCAGGCCCCATCGACAACGGAATCAACATCGACATCAACCACCATGTACGTCAGCGCGGCCAGTCAATGGGATTCGAGCAATGAACAACAAGCCGCCTGGCCGTTAGTGGCTGGCGGCGTGTTGATGCTGACCATATTTCTTACTGTGTTTATGCGGTCATGGCGCCGCAAAAAATCATTGTTGGCGCAACAACGAGAGCAAACGCAGTAATTCGAGATAGAGCCAAACGATGGTGATGGTCACGCCAAGAGCGGCGAACCATTCCATTCGGCGAGGCATGTTCTTTGCCGCCACGCTCTGCTCAATGAAAGCGAAGTCAACAAATAAGTTCATGGACGCCACGATGCAGATCACTACGGAAATTCCTATTCCGAAAAGTGAAGGCTCATTCCAAAACATAATGTCAGCGCCCAACCAACTGGCCACCATGCCCACCAAATACATAATGGCGATGCCGAACGTGGCGCCGATTGTTATGAGCACGAACTTGGGTGTGACTTTTACGATGCGCGTGGCATAAAGAAACAACACCACGCCGACAACACTCAACGTGGCAATGACCGCTTGAACAACGATGCCATCCCACGAATAGTTATAGACAGCCGAGATCGCTCCTAAGAACATGCCCATGCCCACTGCATAAATGGGACTGGTGAACATTGCGATCATCGGCTTAAAAGCGGTGACGAGAACGAGCACGAATGCGCCAAGCGCAGGGAAAATAATCCACGACGGGAAACTGGTGGCATTGCCCATGACCTGGTTACCGGCTTCATCGATCACCGGCACGCCATTTGAAAAGACCGGCGCCTGTACTTGCTTGACTTGCATCCAACCAAAAATGGCGCTGGCAATTAACAACACGAAGAGAACACTGAGCGCAGAGAGTGTGCCGCCGAGCGTCATCGTGCGTTCTTGGCGGGTATCGCTATATCCCTCGGCAATGACTTGTTCGAAACGCCGATCGTTGAGTACAGGATTAGTTGCCATTGAGCCACCTCAGAAAGGGCGAATAGGGGTTCCGGTAATTCTAGGACTCAATTGGCAAAATTTGTATGACACCCCTATCTGTTTTCAACTGCAATCGTCCGTTTTCCACCCGCACGGAAAAGAGTTCGACAGCACTCTTTTCATCCCTTCGACCATTCGCCGCGTCCTTGTACCCCATCCCATCAGTGGCGAAACGCCAAAAATGTTGTCGACAAACGAGTTCATCTCCATCGACTACGCCGTCGTAACCAAGGTGAGCCCACTGATGAGGGCACCGTGCATCGCAGGCGGTCAAGGCGCCAGATTGTGCGCGCCACACGACAATGTCACCCTCGTCGCATTGGACAACAACACGATCAACGGCGGAAAAGTCGTTGATGTCGCCCAGATCTCGCCATTGCACGGCCCTATTTTGTTCCGAATCGATCGGGGTCGTCTAGATTCAACGTCCGTGGAGACATTTCGGGACATTGTGGATGGCAATTCGGCATATGCGACCGAATTCGCCAAGGGCGACCTCGCGGCAATCCCGGCTCGTCATCTCGCCGTTGTGACCTGCATGGATTGTCGTATCGACCCGCTCGCCATCTTTGGCTGCAATGTCGGTGATATCCATGTCATGCGCAATGCCGGTGCGCGAATTACGCCTGACATGATTCGCAGCCTTATTAAATCGGTGAATCAATTAGAAGTAAACCGCATTGCCGTTATGCATCACACTGATTGCGGTGCCGCCAAAGTGAATCTCACGCAATTACGAGCCAAAGTTGAAGCGGCCACCGGTAATGATCCTGACGATGTCGAATTTCATTTAATTGCTGATCCCATTGATGCACTCGATGCCGATCTGCGTGCGTTGGCCCAATGTCCGTTTTTGCCGCAGGGTCTCGAATTCGCCGGATTCATTTATGACGTTCATTCCGGCATCGCCAAATTGCACGACACCGGAAAAGTCGGTCAGTCCTAAACAAACCCACGAACTTTTAGTTGCACCGTTTCGTATTACACGTCAAGGAAGCGGGACACAGCAACACCGGCACCGATTGCGCCGATGACCACTCCGCCAATTCCCATCAATACAAAGATGAGAATTGTTTCGGGCGTATCGACACGGAATCCGCTTACTAATGGAATTTCATTCGAACTCGGCAACCAATCCTGGAAGAACGGTTTGATGGCGGCCAATGCACCGATAGCAATAATGGCGCCAATAAGACCCTGAATGAGGCCTTCCAACATAAACGGAACGCGAATGAACCAGTTGGTGGCACCGACCAATTTCATCACTTCAATTTCGCGTCGGCGCGAGAACACTGCCATACGAATGGTATTGAAAATCAAAAGCAATGCTGCGCCTAAAAGGAAGGCAGCAATGATGAAGATGCCGACCGTTAAACGACTGGAAAGACTTTGAATTAATCGGATGGTCGTGGAAGCAGTGGCCGTTTTTAATACACCGGCCCCTCCCCCGAATTGCGCGGCTAACGACTCGACGGCGTCCGCACTTTTATCGAATGGTTCCACTCGATACGAGGTTGGAAGGTCAGCAGCTTTGACATTGTCGGCGAATTCCGGAGTATCGGAGAAAAGTTCGATGAACTCTTTGTAGGCGCCGTCTTTGTCGACGTACTTAAACGAAGCGATACTGGGACTGTCTTCTAGCGCTGATTGCATCAACGCCAATTGATCGGGCGTGGCGTCGGGTTTCATGAACACGACGAATTCGATACCGCCCTGCCAGCGCTTAGTGGCGTTTTCTACTCCGGAGCGCAGCATTAATGACGCGCCCACTAACGCCAACGACACCGCCACCGTCATAACCGAGGCGATACCAATGGTGATATTGCGTCCGAGATTGGAGGTGGTTTCTCGGAGCATGTAGTCGAGTTTCATAGGCATGAGTTATTCGTAAACTCCTCGCGCCTGGTCGCGCACTATTTGTCCCTTATCGAGTTCGATGACCCGACGGCGCATTGAATCGACGATGCCGCGATCGTGCGTTGCCATGACCACGGTGGTGCCCGTGCGATTAATTCGGTCAAGCAATTTCATAATGCCAACCGCCGTAGCTGGATCGAGATTTCCCGTTGGTTCATCGGCCAACAAAATAAGAGGGCGATTCACGAATGCGCGGGCAACGCTCACTCGCTGTTGTTCACCACCGGAAAGTTCATTGGGAAAATTTTCCGATTTATCCTTCAGGCCAACCAGTTCAAGGATTGCCGGAACTTGAGAACTAATCACGGCCCGAGGCTGGCCGATTACTTCAAGGGCAAAGGCCACGTTTTCAAAAACGGTCTTATTGGGCAGCAATTTGAAGTCTTGAAAAATGCAGCCGATATTCCGACGAAGAAACGGCACTTTCCAGCCGGAGAGTTTGCCGATCTCCTTGCCGGCCACGAAGATACGACCCGACTCGGGCGATTCTTCTTTATTCAACAAACGGATAAATGTGGACTTACCGGAACCCGACGCGCCGACCAAGAAGACGAACTCCCCTTTGGCAATCTCAACATTTGCATCGCGTAGTGCAACCGTGGAGTTTCGGTATGTTTTCGTGACGTTCTCGAGGGTAATCACAGAGGTAAAGGCTAGACGGGTACGTCAGCAAAGTGGTGACACCCCAAAGAATTAAGCGAAATTTGTGTTTTTGCGCGCGTAATTAATCGTTATCGGCGTTACGTAACGCAGTGGCGTACTCCGGTTCCACTGTGCATTCCGTAGGAGAAAAATGATGTTGACGAGCCCAATCAACAACTAGTGGATCACTGTTGATAGCGGCCAACGCATTGCCACCAATAGTTGGGTGACATAAGTAACGCCCAATACGGCCGCGCAAACCCGACTGTCGCGCCATTTCTTCACGTTGCGCGGTTGTACGTCGAAATCCGATGACCGTGGCCAAAACGCGACCAGGCGTGTGCAACCGCGCTTCAAGTTTTCCGCTGTCGTGCAGGAGCGCGGCCCGCAGCACAATGGGTGAAACTGATTCACCCAGTTGACGTTGTACGTCGCGCGCGACGGCAACAGAATGTCGTCGATCCGGTCCGCTCAATTGCGACCAGCGGGCAAACTCCGCGTCGGTGAGCACCGATTTCACCCATGCGACGTTGGACGACGATGGACCACCCGGTCGCAAACTGCCAAAAAAACGAACGACGAGGTGAATGAAATAGGACATCACAAAAGATGTGAGCCGCACCGCGACGCGTACGGCGTGCGGGCCAAAACCTCATCATCAATGGGCGTCTGACAAAATTCACAAAGTCCGTAGGTTCCGGCATCAAGACGGGCCAGCGCTTGTTCAACCCCATCGAGTTCTTCGCGCAGACGATTGGCCAGTTCACGATCGACGGCTGAAGTTACGGCTCCGCTCGATTGCGTTGGCGTCGCTTCAACTGGCTGCGCAGAGGCGTCTTCGCCAGCGGCAGGATTGGTCGAAAATGAACTATCAGACATAGTGAAACCTTAGTTGCGACGAGCACTTGCTCTGGGATGGGCTTGGTCGTAGACCGCAAAGAGGCGCTCCGACGAAACCAAGGTGTAGACCTGCGTGGTCGAAATTGACGCATGGCCTAGTAATTCTTGGACAGCGCGGATATCGGCCCCATGATCGAGCATATGAGTGGCGCATGAATGCCGCAGTACATGCGGGCTTAAACGATCTTCGAGTCCGGCGGCCTGACCATATTTTTTGATCACTCCAAACGCGCCCTGCCGACTAAGTCGCCCGCCGCGCGCATTTAAAAACACTGCGTCTGCGGCGTCACGCGAAACTGGCGGCTCTTTCGCCAACTTGGCGCGACCATCGTCGGTTAACCATTGCGCTAACGCCTGGCGAGCAAAACGTCCGAGCGGCACCACTCGCTCCTTTGCACCTTTGCCAAAGACACGCAAGAGACCGGCATCCAAATCAACATCACCCAAACCCAGCGCGCAAAGTTCGCCAATTCGCGCACCGGTACCGTAAAGAACTTCCACGATGGCACGGTCTCGACGCGCAATTGCATCGTCACCCATCACGCATTCGATAAGACGTGTGACTTCTTCTTCACTCAATGCCTTGGGTAGCCCCGATGCAACTCGAGGGGTTTCCACTTCTTTACTGGGATCAAAATCGGATAGTCCTTCTTGCGAACGAAACCGATAAAACGATCGAACGGTGCCGATCATTCGTTTCACCGTGGCCGCCGCGAATCCACGACTACGGCAAAACCCGACATAGGAATTTAAGTCGTCAGTTGAAATCGAACTGAAAGCCAAGTTGTTTTCCGCCAACCAATGACAAAAAGAAAGTAAATCTGCTCGATAGGCCGCAATCGTATTGGTGGAACGACCGCGCTCTGCCGACATCCACACCAGGAACTCCTCCATGTCCAAGGGAAGTTCGCCGGCTTCGTTCATCGCAGCAATTCTCTGGTCATCAATAAACCTGCAACCGCAATTGAGTTCTTAATTTCTCCGCTGGCGATCATGGGAATGATGTCATCAATATGAATACGCACTTCGGAAAGAAACTCTTCTTCGATGCCATGGCGGTCAAGTGGTGTGGAGGAAAGATCGCGCGCTAAGTAGATCCACGAAACCTCATCAGCAAAGCCGGGTGAATTCGCAATGCGACATAAATACGTAATTTGTCCCGCAGAAAGACCAACTTCTTCGGCCAGTTCACGTTCGGCTGCTTTTTGCGGATCCTCCCCCGCAATATCGAGTTTTCCGGCGGGAAGTTCTAAGAGATACTCCCCTAAAGCGGGACGGAATTGTCGCACCAACGTAATTGTGCCGTCATCATGCAGTGGCACAACACCCACGGCTCCGGGATGACGGACGATATCGCGATCGAATTGTTCACCACTCGGCGCGATGAACGTTCCTTTCACCACATTGATGATGTAACCGTGATGAAAAACTTCTTCACCCACGAACACGAAATCATCCGATGAATTCGGTGTCACAGGATTTTCTGACAATTTCGACTCTGTCTGCTGAGAAGTATCAATGGGTAAAACTGGTCGAAGGCTCAATTTCGATATCGGGAAGATGCGGATTTCTTCCCTCTGATCGATCAAGAGCGGCTGCAATAAACGCACGGAAAAGTGGTGCCGGACGATTGGGACGGCTCTTGAATTCGGGATGCGCCTGAGTGCCGATCCAGAAAGGATGGTTTTTCAATTCAATGAACTCAACGAGACGCCCGTCGGGTGAAGTACCGGAACAAACAAAGTCACTGCCATCGAAACGAGAACGGAACTTCGGGTTGAATTCGTAACGGTGACGGTGACGTTCCGAAACCACTTCCGTTTCGTAAATCGCCGCCACTTGGGAATTCGGTTCGAGTTGCGCAACGTAGGCGCCTAAACGCATTGTTCCACCCATATCGGTGACATCGCGTTGAGTTTCCATTAGGTCGATAACCGGGAACGGAGTCTTGGGATCGAATTCGCTTGAATGCGCGCCTTCCATCCCTAAGGCATGGCGGGCGTATTCGATAGTCATCACCTGCATGCCTAAACAAAGTCCTAGACAGGGAAGATCGTTTTCGCGTGCATATTGCGCCGCAGCGATTTTTCCTTCTACGCCGCGCTCACCGAAACCACCGGGAATAACGATGCCATCGAGTTCTCCAAGGCGACCGTCGGCCGACATACGTTCAACATCTTCCGCCTGCACCCATTCAACCGAGACATCGGCGGCGTGGAAAAACCCACCATGTTTCAGTGATTCCACTACTGACAAATACGCATCCGGTAACGCAACGTATTTGCCAATGATTCCAATACGCACCGGACGATGCGAGTTTTCGACTCGGTCAACCAAGATCTCCCATTCGGAGAGGTCAATTTCGTTTTCAAATCCGAAGAGTCGACAAACATACGTGTCAAGACCTTCTTCATGCATAACGAGTGGAACTTCATACAAGTTGCGGGCATCAGCTGCGTTCACTACTGCTTCAACAGGAACATCACAAAGATTGGAGATCTTGCGTTTTAGTTCCGCCGACAACGTGCCTTCGCTGCGACACACGATCATGTCGGGCTGAATGCCGCGCGAACGCAATTCGGTAACTGAATGCTGCGTGGGCTTGGTCTTCTGTTCACCCGATGGACCGATAAAGGGAACCAAGGTGACATGCACATAACAAACGTTTTCGCGACCAACGTCGAGACGGAACTGACGGATCGCTTCGAGGAAGGGAAGAATTTCGATATCGCCGACCGTTCCGCCAATCTCAGTGATGACAACATCGACTGATTCGCCCGCTAGGCGGGTAATGCGCTTTTTGATTTCGTCGGTGATATGCGGAATGACCTGCACGGTCTTTCCGAGGTAATCGCCACGGCGCTCATGGGCAATAACAGCCGAATAAATAGAGCCTGTGGTGGCGTTGGAGTCACGGCTGAGCGATTCGTCGATAAAGCGCTCATAGTGGCCGAGATCAAGATCGGTTTCGCCACCGTCATCGGTGACAAAAACTTCGCCGTGCTCAAACGGATTCATCGTGCCGGGATCGACATTGAGATACGGATCGAGTTTTTGCATCGTGACACGCAGGCCACGACTCTTTAAAAGGCGACCCAATGAAGATGCAGTAATACCTTTACCGAGCGATGAGGCAACACCGCCGGTGACAAAAATATGTTTCGTAACATGTTTTGAGGATGCGGGACGGTTCTCAGTCGACGCTTGATCTTGAACATCAGAATCTTTGGCCAGATTCTCAGGCATCGAATTTCCTCCCGGCGGCAGTGAACACGTCGGGAGATCAGCATAGCGGTGTTCATGCCCGTACTGCGGATAGTGCTCTGAGCCCCAAAAAAGGCGGAACAATCACAAGGTGGAAGTTGAAAGTAATTCTTTTGCGTGCTTTTGCGCGGTTGTCGAATCCGGAGCGCCGGAGAGCATGCGGGCTAATTCCTTAATGCGGTTTTGACCCGTCACCGTTGTTACTGATGATTGAGTGGAATCTTCAGAACTTTCTTTTTCGACCACAACATGATGTTCACCCCACGCTGCAACTTGCGCGAGATGTGTCACCACAAACACTTGATGTTGTTGCGCGATTTTGCGTAACGAATTTCCAACCGCAACTGCTGCCGCACCACCGATACCGGCATCGACTTCATCGAAAATAAGCGTGGGCGGTCCATCGGTGAGCACCAGACGCAACGCCAGCATGGCACGCGCTAATTCACCTCCCGATGCGACTTTGGCTAATGGTTCAAGTTCCATGCCTGGATTAGCGGCGAATAGGAACTTCACATTGGCTCCCGCTGCCCCGTCAACTTCAATGGAAAAGCGCGCTTTAGGTAAGGCCAAATCAGCAAAATGTTTGGCCACATTTTCGGCCAAACTTGGCGCCGCCTTCTTGCGCTGGGCCAGCAATTTGGCTTCGATCTTCCGCAACTTTTCAGCCACTTCATCTCGCCGCTGTATAAGCGCTGCGGCATTGTCATCGAAGCCTTCTAATTCGGCCAAACGAGATTCGACTCGGCGATGCGTTTGCATGACCTCGCCCAGCGTGGCGCCGTATTTACGTCGGATGTCTTGCAGCAACTTTCGCCGTTCACCAATTTCGGCCAGCCGCTCCGGATCGGCGGAAATTGTTTCGGCATAGGCAGAGATTTCGCGGGCGAGATCTTCAACTTCGGCGATGACGTCGTTGAGACGCAAGGTTGATGCCGCAAATAGTTCGCCGGTAGTTAATGCCGCAACCGCCGTGCGTAATGAATCGAGAGCGCCACCATCTTCACGTAGCGATTCGGCCGCTTCGGCCGCGCTCTGCCGCAAGTTGGTGGCATCGGCTAAAACATCGGCTTGTTGTCGCAAAGTTTCGTCTTCATTTGGATCGGTGATAGCGGCGTCGTTGAGTTCTTGTACTTGGAAACGTAGAAGATCGATTTCGCGCGCCCGCTCAGCCGGATCGCCACCGATTTGTTGCAGTTGATCATCGATGGCGGAAAGTTCGCGGCGGGTTTCGTTCCAAGAGGAAAGATCAATCTGCGCAAAGCGATCAAGCGCTGCCCGTTGCACCGATGAAGTGAGCAATGACTGGTGCTCATGTTGCCCATGCAGATCAACGAAACGCTTTCCCAACTCGGAAAGTTCGGCCTGAGTAGCGAGATCACCATTTATAGATGTGCGCGATCGACCTTTTCGGGGAATGATTCGTCGCAGAAGGAACTCTTCTTCGCCCAGAACAAATATGCCTTCCACGATTGCTTCGTCGGCTTGGGGCCGCACAAGTGATGCATCGGCTTTCGCGCCCATAAGCAATGAAATTGCGGTGACCACCAATGTTTTGCCGGCACCGGTTTCACCGGTGAAGACGGTCATGCCTTCGTCGAAGGTCAATGTGAGTTCATCAATTACTCCGAGATTCCTGACGTGCAGTTCACTCAGCATGTTTCACCGATCAGACAATCCGAATTTGGCTTTAAGGATGGCGTGGAAATCGCGCGGTGATGACAACACCAAATGGGCGCGATGTTTCGAAGCAGTGCAGCGCACGGAGTCACCAGCGTGCAAATCGCCTACCGTGCGACCATCGATAACTAAAGAGCCGGTGCGATTTTCCGCCACCGTCAGGACAACGTCGCTGTCGTCGTCGAGGACAAGCGTGCGGTCAAACAACATATGAGGCGAAACCGGCGTAAGCAGGATCGCCCGATGTGTTGGTTCGACAATGGGACCGCGGGCCGAAAAGGCATAGGCAGTGGAACCGGTAGGCGTGGCAATGATGACGCCATCGGCCTCATAAGGAGTGAACTTTGCTCCGTCTAAGGCAATATCGAGACGAATGGTTTGGCCGCTCGACGTTTTTTCGACAACGGCTTCGTTGAGGGCCAGGAAAACTTCGTGATTGTCTGACGTACCGCCACGCAGAACTTCGACTTGTAACAACATGCGTTCTTCTTTGATTTCGGCATGTTGCAGAACCGATTGAATGACGTCGTTTAATTGTTCGGGTTCGACATCGGTGAGGTAACCCAGTTGACCAAAGTTGACGCCGATTACCGGAACATCGCATGCCGCCACGAGCGACACGGTGCGCAACATTGTTCCGTCACCACCCAAACTCACAATGAGATCGAGTTGATCGGCCATCGCTGATTCATCGACACCCAAATCGGGGCGACCCAACAACGCAGCGTCCTCATGACAAAGCACACATTGATGACCTTGTTCAATTAACCACGTCACGGTTTGGCTCGCTAACTCACGAGCTTCAATGCGCTGTGGGTGAAGGACAAATCCGAGCCGAGCCATATCAACTCTCCACCGTAGCGACGATCTGTTGGAATTGTTCGGTTCTTTGTGCCGAGGTGAGTGAATTGTGCTGTGAAAGCGACTCACCGGCGCGGAATCGGCCTAAAAGCAGGAACTCACGGTTTCCTTCGGCGCCGGCCAACGGTGAAAGCGCAACGCCGTGGATTGATCCACCAGCGGCGCAAATGTCGTCGGAGATTTCTTCGAGTACCCGCTGCCAAATAGTGGGATCTGAGATGACACCTTTGCCTTTGGCCACTTCGGTGCGTCCGGCCTCAAATTGGGGTTTCACCAAAACGATAAAGATCGCATCATCACTGGCGAGTTGTTTGAGATTGTTCCAAACCGTGCGCAAACTGATGAACGAAAGATCAGCCACCACAATTGATGCAGTATGCGGCAGGTCGCCCTTTTGCAATTGACGCAGATTGGTCTGCTCAAATACTTGAACGTTGGGATGTTGTCGCAATGATTCATGCAACTGATTGGTGCCAACATCAACACTTACAACGTGTTGCGCACCGAATTGCAATGCACAATCGGTAAAACCGCCGGTCGACGAACCGGCGTCGAGCACGATGGCATTTTGAAAAATATCTTCGAGTTGGAATTCGACGATGGCGTGTTCAAGTTTGAGACCGCCGCGACTGACAAATTTGGGAGGCGGCCCAATTACTTCGATGGGTTCTGATGCATCGACCATGCGCGCCGGTTTGTCGGCAATAGTGCCGCTCACCAGCACGCGGCGCTCCGCAATTTCGCTTTGTGCTTTTTCGCGCGATTCGCATAGACCACGCCGAACCATTTCTGTATCGAGACGACGACGAGCCACTGCGCGTAACGCTACTTCGCCAAGCCGCGACCGCTAAGGGCCGTTTCCACTAATTCCTGTAAATTCGCAGCCACGAAATCAGGCTGAATGCCTCTTGACATCTCGCGATCGATTGTCTCTGCATTGGCACCACTTAAGACAAGGGCAAAAGGCCACTGCAAAGTGACCGCAAAGGCGCCATCGGTATCAAGTCGATCCCCCACCATGACACCCGTTTCGCCCACCAGTGTTTTTACAAATTCAGCAATAGTCGCCCACGGTTTACCGGCAATGATCGGAGTGGTCTCCGAAGCAGTGGCAATGGCGGCCACCATTGAACCGCCACCGGGCACTGGCCCATTTGGAGTTGGATACGTGGGGTCAGCGTTCGTTGCAATTAGTTGCGCGCCTTGTCGCACCGCAGTGGCGGCCAAACGTAAGCGTTCGTAATTGAATTGAGGATCCATCCCGACAACGACGGCGTCAACTTTTTGATCGCTCTCTAACGGCACCACTTCAACATCGCGACGCTGCAATTCATCGATGATTCCTGGCCCGCCCACAACTTTGGCCGAACTTCTTGCAGTAACCAAACTGGCCGCAGCCATAGAAGACGTGATGACACTGCCTTCTGCCTCAACGCCATGACGTTCAAGTTTCTTTTCGATTTCAGTCCGAGTACCGAAAGAAAAATTGGTAACGAACACCACTTTGTAACCATTTGACCGTAAATCATTCACGGCTTGGGCAGATCCGGGAATTGGTTGATCGGCCAACCACATAACGCCGTCTAGATCGAGCGCCCAAGCGGAAGGAAAATTCACCTCTGTAGTGTTGCAGATTTTGAAAAAGCACTGTTAGTTGCCAAAGCGAACCGAGCCAATCTGCTATCACTATGAGGTGCCGCTCTTTGAACCTTTTCATGCTCTCCGCTACAAACGAGAAAAGGTTGATCCGGCACTGGTCACGGCTCCGCCCTATGACGTAATTGGTCCAACAGAGCGCGAAGAATTGCTGCGACGCAGTCCCCACAATGTGGTGCGGATTGATTTACCGATTGGTGATGACCCGTATACCGAAGCGGCCAACGTTTTTTCCCAATGGAAGAACGATGAAGTAATCGAGCAGGATGACGAGCCTTCATTCACGGTGTATCGCATGGAAGCCATCGATGGTGATGGCTATCGGCGAACGACCACCGGTGTTATCGGTGCATTGCAACTTTCTCGCCCTGGTGAAGGCGACATTTTGCCGCATGAGTTCACCACCCCTAAAGCGAAAAGTGATCGTCTAGATCTTTTGCGTTCCACCAATACGAACTTGTCACCGGTTTGGGGGCTTTCGCCCAGTTTGGCGCTAACGGAATTACTCACGACGGCGGCAGCGCCATGGTGCGATTTTTCCGCCGATGATGTACATCACACGCTTTGGAAAATCACCGATCCCGATCGGGTTGCCCTCATTCAAAAAGCAGTAAGTGAACATCCGGTAGTTATTGCAGATGGTCATCATCGCTATGAAACGTCGTTGCAGTACCGCGATGAACAGAACAGCCGCGGTGGGACGGGATCGGTTATGGCGTTCATCGTTGAATTGGCCCCCGAAGAACTTTGGGTAGGACCCATTCACCGTTTGGTCAGCAATATTGACGACTCAATTTCAATTGAAGACTGGCTGAACGAGTTCTTTGAGGTTCAACCATTCGATTACCAAGGTGTGGGCACGATTGCGCGCCTGCAAAAAATGGGCGCACTTGCGGCCGTGCTGCCCGATCGCATGTTGGCGCTTATCCCTCGGCCAGAAAAAATGGAAGGCGTACGCGATTTAGATTCGCAACGTCTTGACACTGCGCTGGCCGCACTCGGCAACGCCACCGTCACCTACCAACATGGAATCGACAATATTCGTTATGCCGTTGCTAACGGCGATGCCCAACTGGGTGTGTTGTTGCGTCCCGTAACGGTTGAACAAATTGTTGACATCGCTAATGGTGGCGAACGAATGCCGCCAAAATCAACGTTTTTTGAGCCAAAACCGCGTACGGGCTTAGTGTTTCGCGATCTCAGTTAAGCGACTCACATTTTTGATTCAGAGAGTTCGCTCAACGAAGTGCGCGTACGCGCCGTTTTACGTCGGCGAAATCAGGATCAGTGCGCTCGATCTTTTCGAATAGAGCGCGCGCTTTGGGAAGTTCACCGGCTCGTTCATATAGATCGGCGAGCGCATAGGCGCGGCGCAAGTGGTGCGGTAACGCTCGTTTTGGGTAAGTGAATCCTTTTTCCAAAAGCGATATTGCAGCCCGCACTTCACCCCGATCGGCAAGTGAACCGGCCATCACGATGCGGCCCTCGGTAACGAGTTCGGCCGATGGTGACGTTTCGCGCAATTCATCCCAAAGTTCTTCAACCTGCGCCCATTGTCGTAACGCGCGATAGCAATCAGCGAGCACGGGATGTTCTTCAGTCGAATTAGTAAGTAAACGGAATGCTTCAAGTTCGCGCGCCGCTAACTTCCATTTTTCTTGTCGATATAACGTGAGCCCGTATAGTTCGTGAACTGCCGCCACAGTCGGCGCTTCGTCAACCAGTTTTTTCAAAATTCGCGCCGCATCAGCAAAGCGTTCCGCTTCAAAATGTTCAGCCGCTTCGCTTAAGCGTCGTTCAACGCGTTCACGTTTCGCGGTTCCAACGGCGCGCGCTAACTGTTCGCGAACTTCGCCGGCCAAATCGATTGGGGCGGGATCCGGTAAACGCTTCTTAGGCGCAGGGCGCGTACCACCAGTTGTGCGTCGCACCGTGGTGGCATTGGCGCGCGCGGCGCGCTCCGATCGCTGCTTGGCATCAGTGGCTTCATCGGGCACGGCTACGCGGCGCACTGATGTCGGTTTGCGATCACCGGATGCTTCGACGGCCTCACGCCATGCGGTCGACGCCCCCCGTACTCGTTTGCCCGTGGCCGCACTTACGCCACGCCGAGCAACGCCGCCCCATGATTTTGGTGCGGAAATACTTTCATCGTCATTCCATGAATCGTTGTCACGGCGGGGTCGACCGGCTCGAGCCGGGCGAGAATCGCTAGAACGCCGCGGGCGAGAATCGCTAGAACGCCGCGGGCGAGAATCGCCATCCCGACGAGGACGAGAATCACCAGCGCGAGCCGAACGAGAATCGCCATCCCGACGAGGACGAGAATCACCAGCGCGAGCCGAACGAGAATCGCCATCCCGA
>JBEGMF010000069.1:0-63091 GCA_041183205.1 Actinomycetota bacterium
TTTTTTTGGCATAGGCAGTTTCCACGCCAAGGTCGCCTCGGAACAGTGTCAGACTGATGATCCCTGTTGATTCCTGAACGGAGTATTGATGTTTAACAACCGCATGCGGCGATTTGCTGCAGGTTTTGCCGCATTATTTTTCATACTTTTTGTTGGAGCCTGTAGCTCTGACTCCAAATCTTCGGATGCAAAATCGTCAGATTCGTTCAAAATCGGCCTCGAGGCCCCACTTTCTGGAAGCCAAGCGCAATTAGGTACCGGAATGTTGCAGGGCGCCCAATTGGCGGCTGAGGAACTTAACGCCAAAGGCGGCATTCTTGGCAAGCAAGTTGAGATCGTGCCCATTGATGATCAGGCTGATCCGACCGCTGGGGTGACTGCTGCAACGGCTGCAGTGAAAAAGGGCCTTAATGCAGTTGTCGGCCCCTATAACTCTGGTGTCGGCTCGAAAACGCTCCCTATTTATATAGACGCCGGATTAGTGCCGCTGCGTTTAACGTCAGCCGACTCAACTGCAAGTCTGGGATTCACCTTGCAGCCCATGACATCGCAGATTGCTCCGGTTGCGGTGACGGCCATCCAGAAATACGCCAATGCAACCTCGGTAGCACTCATTGTTGACTCCACGCAGGAATACACAAAGCAAGCATCTGACGCAATGCAGAAGTTGCTGCCATCGAGTGGCATCACTGTCACCAGCGTCGAATCAATTACGCCAGGAGCACAGAGTTATGCCGCTGCGGTAACGGCTGCGTTAGCAAAGCGTCCACAACTCATTTATGTCATTACGTATTACCCCGAAGCCGCCGCCATTGCGAAGGATCTCACCGGAGCTGGAAACACCACGCAGTGCATGATCGATTACGGCGGTTTTGATAACGGCTACATCACTGATGCCGGTGCACAAACCGCGCAGCGTTGCACGGTGATTGGTGTTCCATCCCCAAGTGACTTTCCGAATTCACAAACACTGGTAAGTGCGTTCACAAAGAAGTTCTCAACCGCACCTGGCTCGTGGTCGCCCTATACCTACGATTCAGTATTAGTTCTGGCTGACGCCATTGGTCGCGCCAAGAGCGCCGATAAAGCGAAACTCACCACCGCCTTGCAGCAAACAAGTGGTTGGAAAGGTTGGACGGGGACAGTGGCTTTCGAGTCGCCATCAGGTAATCGCACTCCCGCTCCCGTCACGCTTAACTCGGTGACGTCTGCAGGGGCATTCACGGTTGACCAAAAATGGATACAAGCCACTGGCTTCTCCTACTAAATGATTTCAACGTGATTGGCGAATTGCTAAGGTTCGCCAATCACGAAATCGTTTGTCTAACTGACAACTAACGGCGGAGAAAAATGAAATTCCCGGGCAAAACTCGACGTAACTCTTTTCGATTGACGGTTCTCGCACTTTTCGCAGTGACGACACTCGTGGTTGCAGGGTGTAGTGATTCATCATCAAAGAGTGATTCGACTTCAACGAGCACCACTATTAAGAACGCTGAGACGGTTGAATTTCCGGTGACATTAACGTCGGCTGAATCGCGGCTTTTAAAAGTTGGTCCGCAAGATCAACACACATATGGCTGGAATAAGTTGGTTGGGTCATCGACTTTTAAGAATCAATCAATCTCGGTCGAGATGCTCGGCAATGTCGATTACGACAACGGCAATGGACCGTTCTTTGGTTTTGTAACGCTCACCACGACGCCGAATAACACCATTGGTATGCGTATGGATGGCAGCGCCACTGTTCGCTCGGATGGCTCGACGGCACTGTCGGGCACGTTCACGGTGATCGGTGGAACGGGCAATTTTGTCAATGTTGTTGGTAACGGAACGATGGAAGGTTCCCGTAAGGCGGCTGTGGGTTCGCCGGTGGAATTGGTCTTCAAACTCAACTTGAGTGGGGCAACTCTCTAGGGCATTTATCAGCCGCTAGGGTTCGCCCATGGGCAACAACTTGGTTCTTCACCGGCGCGGCGTCGTGATTGCGTTGGCATTGATTCTGGCGTTGTTCGCCACCAGTTGTTCGTCGAAACCGATTCCGGTGACGTCTGGCGTTTCGGCAACGCCAGCACCTAATGGCGTGCCAACTGCATTACAAAACGATATGAGCCCCTGGCCTTTACTTGAACGTTTAGGTCAGTGGAACGGTTCAACTTTTGTTCCGGTTGCAGCCAATTCAGTTCGGGGTGGTCAAGTTATTGCGTTGGCGCATGGATGGTCGCCAGGTTTTGCCGATGATTACAACAATTTGCAAAACGATTCATCGTCGTTGGTGACATTTTGGAATACGCAACTCATCGACCCGCAAACGAATCAACCATTAGCAACCAACTTCTTCACTCTGGCATCGGCCTTACAAGCAGCTGCGCCCAACGCGACCATCGTGATGTATTCGTGGATCGACCAATCGGCTACCACCAATAACATTTTCCAAGCCGAACAAGGTGAACGCGCTACGGAAATTAACGGCCATCGAATGGCGGCCGCTATTGAACAAATGTTGAGCGCGAATTTTGTTGCCGATGGTGGTCAGTTGCATCTCATAGGTCATTCATTTGGTGCCAATGTGGCGACGACGGCAGCGTTGTCGTTAGCCATTCAACCGAAACAATTAACGCTCTTTGATTCTCCGGAAAACAATTTGGCCCGCTTCGGTGGAGCAGCCAATGATCTGCAATACAAACTCACGCGTTTGCCCCTTGGCCGCGACGCCAATGAAATCTTTGTTGACAATTACATTTCCGAAGTCGGCGTTTCCTACGGTGATGATCCCGGCTTGGCCAGTGTGGTGAACACCAAGTTGGCGCCACCAAAGAAGGACAATGGTGGGCAACGACATCAGTTCCCAATTCTTTGGTATGCGCAAAGTGCGCAATCGCCTTCCGGACAAGTGGGGTATTGGTGGTCGCCGATGGCGGGCGGAAATCCGCAAACGATTGGCGCTAGTTACGAGCAGACTGATCCCACTTTGCCGTTACAACTGGAACAAACTTCGCCCCCTCCCGTTGCTAACGAGGCGGATTTGGTTGGCTACAGCGCCAATGAATTAGTCATCGTCGGTGAACGAGCGAGCGCAACGACCAATCAAGTTTCGTTAAGTGGAGCTCAAACCACGACAGCGTCAATGCAATTCACTTCAACCGATGAATCTCTTTGGCTTACCTTCGACGCTCAGTTGCAGACCTCGGCCAATGATTCATTGCTGATATTTATTGACGGTCGTTTGCGATGGATTCAGCAAGGCACGGGCCAAACGTCATCTACCGGTGATTTCGTCATCCTTTACGACGTAGCGCCCGGCACTCACACATTCTCGGCAGTGTTAACGAATGGCGCCACGACCGGTGCCGCAGCCGCTGCGACTTCGGCGAGTCTCACCAATTTGAAAATTGTGAACGCGACTGACATCAAACGAAATCCAGAAACGGCGAATTCGCGCAATGTCATCGAACGTTTGATAGTCGCCGTTGGCGTTATTTTGTTGTTGATGCTGCTCACCGTGCTCTTGCGCTTTGGGCAGTTGTTATGGCGTCGTTTTCGTTAACGGATTTTTCCCAAGTGCACGACATACCACTCGCCGCGCCATGAAATCATTGACGTGAGGGGAACGGAAACGTTTTTCCCGTCAACGGTGAAATTCATTTTTGAATTCAGCACTCGCCAGTACGGTCCCTTGTTGTATTCCTGGCCAGGCTTAATCCATTGAGCCGTATCGGGGACGGTGACACCGGTAAAAGTAGCGGTTGCAGCATTCGGCCCCAACAATTTGTTCGCCGACGCAATATCTTCGTCGAACGCCTTAATTAAACGACTATTCCAATCGCTGGTTGGGTTCGAGATGGCCTTTGTTTGTTTGTAGGCCTCTAAAGGAAAGAACGTTGATAGTGCACTAGTCGGATTGTTCGTGATGATCGCATTGGCGAGAACATTCATACGATTTTGAAATTGCTCGCTTGTGGTACTCGGCTTTTGTTCGGTCTGCGGCAAGGTGCCAGGGTCGATGGTGGTGGTTGTCGTCGATGATGTGGTCGTTGACAATGTCGATGAAGTTGTCGCCTCTGCATTTTTTGATTCCGAATTTTTCCCATCGGATGCTCCGCAGCCGGCGAGTAAAAAGCCCATTGTCAGGGCGCTAATTGCGAATAATCGCCCAAAAGATGCGCGATTGTTCTTTCGCTTATGCGAACTTTTTTGTTTTTTCATTCCTGCCGACCCTTACGAGAAGTTACGTACAACCGTAGGGGCTGCGAAGGTGACAGTTGCGCCACCTGATGGATCATTGGCGATTGTGAATGTTCCACCAACACGATGAGCGCGTTCCTGCATGAGGCGAACACCAAATCCCGGAAGGTCATCAAATCCTTTTCCGTTGTCGCGTACGACGGTGGTAAGGACCTCGCCATCAACTTCTAATTCGATGGCCGCTTTGGTAGCGCTGGCATGACGTTCGATATTCGAGAGGGCTTCGGTGATGATCTGCACCACAATCTCGATGAGGCCGCGATCAAGATCGTCAACCACGGGATCAACAGCAACGTCGATTTCAATGCCTGTGCGCTGAGCCCAGGCGGTTCCAAGTTCTTCAATGGCAATAACCGGCAAATAATGATCGAGTTCAGCCGGACGTAATGAGCCGCAAATTCCTTGCAGTGTTCGCAGCGCACTGTCTAAAAGCTCGCTCACATTCATTAATTTGTCGATGGCTTCAGCCGACATATTTTCCGAACCGTAAATGCCCTTTAGTTGCATGCTGGCAAAAGAAATGGGCTGGCTTAGATAGTCGTGTAACTGAGCGGCGATCCGGCGCTGTTCTTCTGAGCGGACGGCATCGAGTTTGGTGGTTAACGACCGTAATTCGTCGAGTCGACTGAGTAATTCGCCGGTGGAACCAGTATCGATATGTGAAATGCCGGCGATGCCAATTATTTCGCCCGCATCATTAACAATCGGGACGTCGTTAATTTGAATCGAAATTAACGTTCCATCTTTTCGACGAGCTTCGAACGTGCCCATCCAGTTGTGGCCCTGCGCCAACTGATCCATGATCTCTTGCGCGATATCTTCATTTACGGGACCTACGGTCACGTCCATGATCGATTTTCCGATTGCCTCTTCGGCTGTCCAACCGAAAAGTTCTTCGGCATGCTCATTCCAGCGATCAATAGTGCCTTCGAGATTGGTCGTGATCACCGAAACACCCATAGAGCCACCGTTGGCTGCCAGAGTGGCGACAACATTTTCGGGTAAGCGCATATTCGTAGATCGGGGCGCCGGCATGAAAAAAGGGTAGCAGTGGCATTCAATTGAATGCCCTTTGAATTCGATTCTCTACACTCAGCGTCTAAACATTGAGCGCACCAACGAGGAGAGGTATGGAAAAGCGGCTCGCAGGCGACTACGGAGTGGACTCGTTTTTTATTCCAGTTGTCAGTGTTTTAGGCGCGGGTGCGTTTTCCGTCTACGGGTTTGTTGTACGACCGGCTCTTAGTTTGATGCTCACTTTGGCGGCGCTTTCGTTGTTGCAGGCGTATGTCTTTCTTCGTACATCGCGCCAAGGAAAGTTTGTGACCTGGCAAAAAATTGTTGACGAACTGGAACTTAAGGGCAACGAGAATGTTCTTGATGCTGGTTGCGGTTTGGGAATGGTTCTCTTCACGATGGCCGTGCAACTTCCAAAAGGTGAAGCTGTTGGAGTTGACGATTGGAAAGAGCGAGATCCAACGGGACAAGCCCTCCAAGTTGCCGAAGAGAACGCCAAACTTTTAAAAGTTAATAAGCGCGTGAAATTTAAAGAAGCGCCGTTGTCGGAGTTGCCGTTTGCCAATGACACATTCGACGTTGTGACATCGAATTCAGTTATTCAAGCGCAACCGGATAAGTCCCTTCGAGCCGATATCGTGCGCGAACTTTACCGAGTGACAAAGCCGGGAGGACGCTTACGTTTTACCGGAATTCACAATACAAATGAATACACCGCGGTTCTGAAAGAAGAAGGCGCAGTTGAACTCATTCACCGTCGTCTCGGATTTAATTCTTGGTTCGGCAATCCGGCGTATAGCTGGCGATTAGTTGCCGCCACGAAGCCGATGCACGTTGACGATGGTGACTCTGGCTCCACCGTTACGACGGAGGACGGAGATAGCGAAGAACGTACTCGGTGAGTTGCGAGTTACGACTAAAGCCCATCTTTTCGAGTGTGCGCCGTCGATAGGTTGAAACAGTTTTCGGGCTGATGTTCAAATCTTCAGCAATTGATTGCAAGGCTTGACCTTCAGCCAGTCGCATCATGATTTCGTATTCGCGGTTGGAAAGCGATTCATGAGGTAAGCGTTCTGTTCCATCGTCTACGGCGGAAAGCACAAGGTCTAAATATTCCGGATCAATTGCTCGACCGCCGCCAACAACAGTGTCGATTGCGGCAAAGACCGAACGCGGATCTTGTCCTTTGGAAATAAATCCTTTGGCTCCAGCGCGTAATGAACGCACGGCGACGGCAGTTGCCGGCTGCGCGGTCAGCACAATTACTTTCACGTTGGGAAAGCGATTCGTTAATTCATGTAACGCTTCGAAACCGCCCATACCGGGCAATGCGATATCTAAGAGGCAAACATCAATGTTGACGCCTTGTTCGAGCGCACTCAGAAACTCTTCAGCCGTGGAGAAGGCGGCGACGTCTTCGGCAACGTGATTCTCAAGTAGTAAATGAGAAATTCCCTCGCGCAAAATCGGATGATCGTCAACAATCGCAATTTTTACTTTTGCCGTCATTTGAGACATTGATTCGCTCCTCTCCGCCGAGTGAATCTGCGTTCTCAGTCTCGCACAGTGCGCGGTTGTCGGCTCGAATCAACGCGTCAAAGATTGCGATGATGTAGGGGAAGCCTTTCTATAGGTCGTAATCGACGACAACGGGAGCGTGATCACTCCAACGTTCGGCATAGGAATTTGCTCGATCCACAAAAGCATTCGTTGCTTTCTTTGCTAAATCGGGCGTGGCGATGTGGTAATCGATGCGCCAACCTGTGTCGTTGTCAAAAGCTTTTCCGCGAAATGACCACCATGAATATGGACCTTCTTGGTCGGGGAATTGACGACGGACAACATCTACCCAACCCAATTCATCAAACCATTTGTCGAACCACGCGCGTTCTTCGGGAAGGAATCCGGCTGATTTCAAGTTGCCCTTCCAGTTGCGTAAATCTTCGGGGCGATGCGCCACGTTTAAATCGCCAGTGAAAAGAACATGACCACCTTCGTTGCGGAGTTCAGTGATCCTTTTTGTGGCGGTATCGAACCACGCCAACTTTTCCTTCATCTTGGTTGGAGATTCCTCATCACCAGTATGGGCGTACGCCGAAATGATGGTGAGACGTTTACGTTTTCCTGTTTTGATATCGGCTTCAATCCAACGACCGTTTTGACGAAATGATTTTTGGTCGCGACCGTCATACGTGCGATCAATTGGTTTGCGGCTGGCAACCGCAACACCAGCTCGACCTTTAGCGGTGCTTTCGGCGTGCACGACATGCCAATTTTCACCCAAGAGATCGGCCACTAATTCGTCAGGGCACCGCACCTCTTGCAAGGTGATGACATCGGGTTGGCATGCATCCATCCAAGCGAGCATTCCCTTGCGGGTTGCTGCTCGTAATCCGTTCACATTTACTGTTGCCACTCTCACGCCATGATCGTGCCACGTTTGGAGTCCAAACTTGCGCTCCCGAGTCGCTATCCTCATGGCATGACTCGAACCCCCCGATTGCAAGCCGTGGCTCTTGCGGTTGTGGCTGTGCTTGGCGCAGTGACACTGACCGCTTGTTCAAGTTCGGTAAAGAAGCAGACTCCCGTGACCGGCAGCATTCCGCCTGCGCCGACCACCACCATGGCGCCCGCCTCGGGATCGTCGACCACCATGGCAGGTATGTAACCGGCCGGTAACCGTTTGATTGGTGGCAAAGAGCGTCACTTTGCGAAAGAGTGTTCGCTATGACCAATCGCAACCCTCATGCCGGTGAGCCGTTTTCCGATACCAATGAGTCGATAGCTGCGGCTCTCGAGGATGTTTGTATTCCCGCATTGATGTGTTCAATGGTGCACATCACTGGCGATCCTTCGTGGATTCGCGGTCCGATACGTCCGCGCACAATTTTTCTCAATGATTACGTGAGCGGTATCCCGCCCGAAGAGCAGCAGGAAATTCGGGCGCGAGCATTGCCGGTTATCGCTGCCTATCGCGATCAAGGTTGTCCTGATCTACCCACGCCATCGGCTGAACTCATCAAAGAAATGATGGATTTCATGGCCGTGGATCCCGTTGATCCGTCGGTCTTCGACATGTTCGCTGCCGATTTACAACTCGATGGCGCCGATAACGGTGAGATCACTTGGAAAGAAGAAATTCCCGCTGACGTGCGCGCTGATTTTCATGTCACTGTCATTGGTTGTGGCGAGTCGGGTTTATTGATGGGAATTCGACTCGATCAAGCAGGCATCCCATACACCATCGTGGAAAAGACTGATGGTCCAGGTGGAACTTGGCGTGATAATCGTTATCCCGGCGCACGGGTTGATATCGGTAGTCATTTCTATTGCTACTCATTTGAGCCGTCGTCTCATTGGTCGGAATATTTCTGTCGTCAACCGGAATTACGTTCGTATTTTGAAAACGTAATGACGAAATACAACGTTGATCGCAATTGTCGTTTCAATACTGAAGTAGTTAAAGCAACATGGGATGACGCGAAAGCAAAGTGGATCGTCGAGGTAAAAACTGCTGATGGTTCCATCGACGTTATTGAGACGAATGCGTTAGTAAGTGCAACGGGCGCATTAAATGCTCCGGCGATGCCCGATATCGAAGGAATGGATTCATTTAAGGGTCCGTCATTCCACTCGGCTCGTTGGCCAGATGGCTTATCGCTACAAGACAAAAAAGTTGCCCAAATTGGCGCCGGCGCCAGTGGATTCCAAATTGCGCCGACTATTGCTGACGAAGTTGAGCAACTAAATATCTTCCAGCGCACTGCGCAGTGGATGATGCCGAATATGAATTATCACCGTGCGGTTCCTGAAGGTGATGCGTGGGCGATGAAGCATCTTCCGTTTTACGCCCGTTGGTTCCGCTTTTTGATGTTCTATCCCGCATCAGGGCTCACGATTGAGTTCAGCCGTATGGATCCGAATTGGGAAGATCCAACCGGTCTTTCTTATAACGAGTCAAGTTCTATGCGACGCGCAATTTTTGAAGGCTGGATCAAAATGCATTTGGAAAGTGATCCGGAACTTTTAGAGAAGTCGATGCCGCATTATCCGCCCTCGGCGAAGCGAATGTTGCAAGACAATGGGTCATGGTTGAACTGTTTGCTGAAACCAAATGTTGAATTGATTCGCACTGGTATCGAGAAAATCACTGAAGATGGTGTCACCACTATCGATGGGGAACATTACGAAGCCGATGTCATTATTTACGCCACTGGTTTCCGTCATAACGATTTCCTTTATCCCATGACAATCATTGGCCGAAATGGCGTGAACTTACGCGAGCAATTCGGACATGAGCCCAGCGCCTATCTAGGCATGACCATTAAAAATTTCCCGAATCTTTTCTGCCTCTATGGACCGGGAACGAATTTGGCACATGGTGCAAGTTTGATTTTCCAATCGGAATGCCAGGCCAACTACATCATGAGTTCAATCCACGAACTTTTGATGCGCGGCGCAAAAGCGATGGAGCCCAAAGAAGAAGTGCAAGACGCGTACGTTGAAAAATACGTGTCGGAAATCAATCAAATGGTGTGGGCCCATCCGTCGGTGAAGTATTCCCATTTCAAAAATAAGGACGGGCGGATTTTCACCCTTTCTCCGTGGCCCATTCCGCAGTATTGGCGTTGGACCCGCAACGTCGAGCCGCAAGATTTTCAATTCACTGACTAGGAAAACTGGGCTCAGTTCAACTTTCCCCATTTTTGGACTATTTGCTGCCTAAAAAGGCTGCAATGCGGCCGCGTCTGCGTCATTTTGGGGCAAAATGAGAGCACGTCTTGTTTGAGGCGTTCCTTGGATGGTTGATCATGAAGATCTTGGTGATTGGAGCGGGCGGCGTCGGCGCATCGATTGCGTCGATTGCAGAGGATCGCTCCTTTTTCGATTCATTTGTGCTGGCAGATATTTCAAAAGAACGAGCACAAGCGGCAATTGACCTTTTGGAAGACCCTGGACGTTTTAGCGCGGAAGCAGTTGATGCGCGTAACGAAGCTGACATCGTGGCGCTTATTGAGCGAGTGAAAGCCGATGTTGTCGTTAACGCATGCGATCCGCGCCTGAATGAAGAAATTTTTGGTGCCTGTTATACGGCGGGTACGAACTACATCGATATGGCAATGAATTTGTCGGAGCCGCATCCGACTGATCCTTATAACCAACTAGGCAAACCGCTTGGCCAAGACCAATTAGCTGCCGATGCGGCTTGGCGGGAAAAAGGAATTCTCGCCATTGTCGGTATGGGCGTTGAACCAGGGCTATCCGATGTTTTTGCGAAATACGCCGCTGATCATTTGTTCGACACAATTGATGAAATTGGTGTTCGCGATGGATCGAACCTTTCCATTGATGGTTATGACTTCGCTCCCACCTTCTCAATTTGGACGACCATTGAAGAATGTTTGAATCCTCCAATTGTTTGGGAAAAAGATCGCGGGTTCTTCACCACTGATTGTTTTAGCGAACCGGAGATGTTCCATTTCCCGGCCGGTATCGGTCCGATTGAATGCGTCAATGTTGAGCACGAAGAAGTTTTGCTCATTCCGCGTGAAGTCGATTGTCAACGCGTCACCTTTAAGTACGGCTTGGGTGCCGAATTTATTGATTGGTTAAAAACGTTCGCTTACCTCGGTTTAGATTCCACCGACAAAATTCGCGTTGGTGATGTGCAAGTTGCTCCCCGCGATGTGCTGGCCGCGTTATTGCCAAACCCGGCCGAACTTGGACATCTCATGCATGGCAAAACTTGTGCCGGAACGTGGGTGCGGGGAACGTTCGATGGAAAGCCTCGTGAGGTGTACCTGTATCACGTTGCCGATAACGAACTCACTATGCGCGATTGGGGTTCGCAGGCTGTTCTTTGGCAAACGGCAATCTGTCCAATTGTTGCCATTGAACTTTTGGACTCTGGCGGCTGGGTGGGTTCCGGTGTACGCGGCCCCGAGGCATTTGATGCCGCTCGCTTCTTGAATCTGCTTGGTGAATACGGTTCCCATCACGGCATTTTGGAGATGGGTCCAGGGCTATGGCCCAGTCCCAGGCCGACGGGATTGCCCGGTTGGGACCGACCCGTACAACGGGCAATTCGCCGCTGAATTTAGTTGGCAGAACAATTCGGCGAACGAGTCCGCTGGTGGCACAATAAGCCCACTGACCTCTGGAGGGTTTATGTACAGCGACCAGGATTTGGCCAAACGCACTGAGGAACTTGTCGAAGAGAATCGCAACATTCTCGACGATCAATTCGCATTTCGCGGCGCGCAATACGACGCCGGACTCGCCATGGTGCATTTCCCTGAGGGTTACGGCGGCTTAGGCGGTAACCGCGGTCAACAATTAGTGATCGACGAAGTACTGCGTTCCCACGGTGTTCATTACGACGATTTACGCATTAACCCCATTGGTATTGGCATGGGTGCGCCAACAGTTTTGATGTACGGCACCGAAGAAATGAAGCAAAAACATCTTCGCCCGATCTTTACCGGCGAAGACATTTGGTGTCAGTTGTTCTCGGAACCAACTCATGGTTCTGACGTTGCTGGTATTCCCAGTCGCGCCGTTCGTGATGGCGATGAGTGGATTGTGAACGGTCAAAAAGTCTGGACAACTCTTGCTCATCTTTCCAACTACGGAATGTTGTTAACCCGAACTAATCCCGATGTTCCGAAGCACAAGGGTTTGAGTTATTTCATTTTAGATATGCATGCTCCGGGTGTTGAAGTACGCCCGCTGTATCAAATCACCGGTGAGGCTGAATTCAACGAAGTGTTCCTAACGGATGTTCGTATCCCTGATGCTTTGCGTTTAGGTGATGAAGGTGATGGATGGCGCGTAGCGATCACCACTCTCATGAATGAACGAGTGGCGTTGGCCGGCGGCCCGGCGCCGCGCGGTTCGGGCCCGATCGGTGATCTCGTTCGTCTTTGGGAGGAGCGCAAGGATTCGTTATCGCCGACTGAGCGCGAACTATGGCGTGACAAAGTCACTGCGTTGTGGGTCGATGCGGAAATTGTTCGCCTCACCAATGCACGCGCAAAACAAATGGCAAGCGGTGGCAACCCAGGCCCAGAAGGCTCGGTGGGCAAGTTGGCCTCGGCGGAACTGTCGAAGAAAATTCACGAAGCAATCGTTTCACTTTCGGGCGCACAAGGAATGTTGCATGAACCCGGCTATCCGTTAACGCGTAGCGATAATTCAATGAAGAGTCGGTCCGGCCGATTCCTGCGTTCGCGCGCTAACACCATTGAAGGTGGAACATCGGAAATCATGCGCAATATCTTGGGTGAACGCGTACTTGGCCTTCCCGGCGATGTTCGCGTTGATACCAAGATTCCTTGGAATGAAATCCCCAAGTAGATGAGTGAAATCGAAATTGAACGGCTTTCGCCGACAATTGCGCGTCTTGTTCTAAACCGACCGGAGCGCTTGAACGCCATCTCGTTTGAGTTGGTTACTCAATTGCATGACGCATTCGATGAATTTGCCGCTGATACCGAATTGAAGGTGGTCATTTTCACCGGTGCGGGCCGTGCCTTTTGTGCGGGTTTGGATTTAAAGAATTTCGGCACTCCGCCGGAAGCGGGTCAACACCCACATATGCCGGCGGGCGTTGATGCGCAGACATTTATGTCGAATCTCACCGTTCGTTTACGCGACCTTCCTCAAGTCGTGATCGCAGCGGTCAACGGCCCTGCGTTTGGCGGGGGATTGGCGTTGGCCTGTGCAGCCGATATTCGCATTGCCTCGCAGTCAGCGCGTTTTTGTTCCGCGTTTATTCGCACTGGTCTTTCTGGTACTGATATTGGAATTACGTATTTGTTGCCGAGGTTGATCGGTAACGCCAATGCTTTTGATTTGATTCTCACCGGTCGTGACATTGAAGCGACTGAAGCGTTGCGCATGGGTCTCGTTTCCAATGTGGTCGCCGATGAGGAATTAGCGGCCACTGCGCTGTCTTATGCCGAACAAATGAGTGCCTATACCGCCAGCGGATTACGCACCACAAAAGAAGTGCTTTGGCTTAACACTGAAGTTTCGAGTTTAGAAACAGCAATTGCTTTAGAAGCGCGCAATCAAAATTTGCTCAACTATGCACCGGATGTACGTGAATACATGAAGAAATATCGTGAGCGTACGACCGGATCAGGTAATTCCTAAAGCGCTTTACTCAATAAGTAGACACCAAATATCACTTCAATAGCGATAGCAATTTGATGTTGGTGCTTGTTGATGAAGACATGCAACTTGGCGAATGCCGGTGCGGCAACGCCCGGCGCGAAAATACGAACGGCATACGGTGCGGTAGCCGGTAGGGCAGTAATAAAAAACGCAAGAATTACGGCGACGGTTTTATTGCTCGCCGAGACGGAAGAACTTTCAATGGCATGCATGGCCGGTAAGTACAGAAGAATGGTGGAGAAGTTCACCACCATCATTCCGATGCCCAAAAGAAATGGCGCCAAGATGCCGTCTTTGCCCGCATTTTTTTGCGGATCGTCATCGGGGACTTCTTTAAGCGCCGGATCTTTTACGTAGGCACGAATAACTGCGCCAACAGCCAAAAGCAGCAACAAGACGCCGGAGATTCCATCGACAACGCGAGTGATGTCTTGTCGCGTTGTTGAATCGGTGGGAGCGCTTAAGAGCCCGAAAAGTCCCAGCGCAGTAAGAGCACTCAAGATGGAGAGCACACCCAATAGGTACATGGTTCCGCGGGCAATTGGTCGCTTCCCAGAAAGGATGATGAGTCCAACCGCCAAAACGGTTGGACTAATGGCCGCGCCTAACGACAGCGGTATGACCTTAGAAAGTAATTCGCCCATGCACTCACGTTAGTGCTGGTGATGAACCGCTAATCGACGATGTCGGCTAAAGCCGGTTGCGCCCGCCAACGCTGTCGCGCAATGAAGACACAAATCATCATGGCAATAGCCGTGCCGGTGAAAATTGCCGTGCGTCCATAGGCGTCGTAAATGGCTGCACCCGCCAGCGCCGAAACGGCTGCCACCGCTAAGCCAATTGCGCCCAATAATCCTTGACCAGCCGCGATTTGTTCGGGCGGACTGGCAATGGCCATGGCAACTTGGTTAGCCGGCATTGTGTAGGCATCGGCCACGGCATGAATGCCAGAGAAAATGATGATGACCCATAACGGCGATACGCCGTAGATGAATGTCGAGAAGGCGGCGACGGCAACGCTGAGAGTCACGATATTGATCGGGCCTTTGCGTTGGGCCAACGCACCACCTTTAGGCGCGAATACCAACATTGGCATCGTGAACAAACTGAGGGTGACACCAATTAACCAAGTGGGCGCGTCCAAGTCGCTCAACAGAATTGCCCATAACGCCTCGAACATTCCGATGGTTAAGTAAAACGCAACGGCAGCCATGATGGTGCTTTGCACTGCGGGTAGACGCAAAAGTTCACGTACTCGATGGGGAGTATCGCTGGCGGTTGTGTCGTGATCCGGTGCAATACGCGCCACTAACGGAATAACAATCGCATAGGTAATGCAGAGAAAAAGAAACGGGGCGCGCAGTCCAAATAATGTGCTCAAGCCTGCGGCCACGACTGGACCCAGAATGAAACCGGCAACATCAAACGAAGTCTGTCGGCCCAAATTGATGCCGAGGTTCTGTGGATCGCGGGTAATGACAATGCGGCGCACCGCGGGCCCAACCATGCCCGAACCCAAACCGAGAATTAATCGAGCAGCTGTCCATTCCCAAAATTGAGTGGCGAAAACCATCCACAACATGCCGGCGGTGGCAAATGCCAAACCCATTCGCATCATGATGATTGCGTAACCGCGATCGGAATAGCGCGCCAGTAAAGATTGGCTGGCCACGCCGGTGGCTAAACCGGCCGCGGCAATGATGCCAACTTGTCCTGACGTAAAAGAAAACTCATCGCGGATATCGGCGAGAAGCGTAAAGACACTGCCATAGCCCATTGACATAAGCGCGGTTAAGAAAAAAAGCGACACCATGGCGCGTGTCAACTTCGGGCGCGGCGATTGAGGTTCGGTCAATTTATGCCGGGCGTGTTTCCACTAATCGCACTAAAGGAATTGTGCGATTAGTTTTCGCTTGGTAATCGCGATACCAGGCACGATCTTCGCAAAGAAGTTCCCAAATACGGTCGTGTTCTGGGCCCTCGTCCAAAATGTCGGGCACCGACCAAAAGGCGCCGTTTTGCACCTTCACGTAAATCTCGGGGTTGGCCTCGCGGTCACGCAGATTTAAAAACCATGCCGGGTTTTTTTCGTGGCCGGCATAGGAAGCAACAACAACGCGCACGCCCTCGGGATCGCGCCAGAACGGAAGAGCAATCTTGTGTTCGTTGCCTGACTTACGGCCGATAGTGCGCAGCATGACATGGTGCATGCCCGCCTGTACCCAAACCTCGTCGATATCGGTCATTTCCATGGCCTCGACATGAGCCTTAGTGAGACCAACAATTTCTTCATGGCTGGGTGTGGCCCATTGTTGTTCTACGTACTGATCGGTCGGCATTGATCCTCCAAAGCGAGTAACGGGCCTATCTTCGCAGAGATTGGAATGTCTCTGCACAACCTTCGCCATGGAATTCATGGGTATGGTCGCAGGAAGGCAAAAGGGGAGTCGGTATGAAAACGCTCGTCGTTGGCGGGACAGGTCCAACCGGAATTCATCTTGTCCGCATGTTGGTGGATGCGGGTCATGACGTCTCAATCCTGCACCGCGGCACACATGAGCGACCGGAAACGCCGATTGATATCGAACATATTCATTGCGACCCTTATGACATCGATTCGTTTGCCGAGGGCATTGGAAATCGCACTTGGGATCTCACTGTCGTCATGTACGGGCGGTTGCGTCGTATTGCTGAATACATGCAAGGACGCACAGAGCGTTTTGTTTCGGTGGGTGGCGTGCCCGCAATTCGGGGATGGATGAACCCGTGGTTATTTACGCCTGAAGGTTTGCCGGTGCCGGTGGATGAAAACGCTCCGATCGTGGCCGCCGCAGATGAAGATGAGAAAGGTTGGCGCGTGGCGAAAACCGAGGAAATGGTGTTCGCTGCACAACCGAATGCCATTCACTTCCGTTATCCCTATGCCTACGGTCCATTACAAGTAGTGCCACGCGAATGGAGCATTGTTCGTCGTATACGTGACGGACGGCGCCATATCGTCGTCGCCGATGACGGCTTAACGCTGCATCATCACGGGTACACCGAAAATCTTGCTCACGCAGTGTTTTGCGGAATCACTCATTATGAAAAAGGTGCGGGTGAAATTTTCAATTGTGGTGATGAAGAAGTTTTGAGTGTTCGACAAGTCATCGAAATTATTTGTACTGAATTGAACACGGAACTGGAAATTGTTTCCATGCCCTATGAGTTGGCAATTCCGGCATGGCCGCTACTGGCGCAACCAGCGACGACGCATCGTGTAATGGATATTGCGAAATTAAAAAATACTTTGGGCTATCGCGATGTTGTTCCAGCAAGAGAAGCGGTGGCGAAAACCGCGCGTTGGTTAATGGAGAATCCCATTGCGTCGGGCGCACCGGAAGAAATTGTGCTCAGCGATCCATTCCAGTACGCCGCCGAGGATCAACTTATTTCCGCCTGGAAAAGCGCGCTTTCGGCAATGCCACAAGTTCAGTTTGATCCGCGCCCAGGACCAGGATTGGCCTATAGCGGTCCTGGTGGCCGTCCGCGTAGCCGTCCCACATTCGACAATTAACTGTTCGGCGACATTCGCGTAGCGCGCTGCCCGCTTGCTGTGTAGGGTTCGGCCATGGCGTATCGAGTTGTTGTATGGGGAACAGGAAACGTTGGACGACCGGCTATTCGCGCGATTGCCTCGCATCGCGATCTTGAATTGGTCGATGTCATTGTTTCCAATCCCGCCAAAGTTGGAAAAGACGCAGGCGAATTAGCCGGCATGGCACCGTTAGGTGTGAAAGCAACCGACGATATCGAGCGCGCATTCGCCGATGATGTCGATTGTGTTTTCTACGCCGCCACTGCAGATACGCGGCCGATGGAGGCCTATATGGATCTGGAACGACTTTTACGTTCCGGTCGCAACGTCGTATCGACTTCGTTCTATCCCTTATTGCACCCTCGTTCAGCGCCGCCAGAGTTAATGGGAATGCTTGATCCGGCGATGGAAGCGGGCAACTCATCAGTGTTTGTTTCGGGAATTGATCCCGGCTGGGCGCTCGACATTCTTCCGGGATTGGTATCGGGTGTTGGTGCGGGAATCACTGAAATTCGCGCCCAGGAAATTTTCAATTACGCCCTTTATGACGCGCCCGACATTGTGCGCAATGTGATTGGTCTTGGTGGACCGATTGATGTTCTGCCGCAAATGTTGCAAGACATGTCATTGATGATGGTGTGGGCGCCGATGGTGCGCGTGCTTGCTGACATTCTCGGGGTTGAAATTGAGAACGTCACCACCAATGTTGAGCGCAAACCATTGGAACGCACGATTGATGTTCCGGGGATGGGAATTTTCGAAGAAGGAACACTCGGCGCATTCCGCTTTGAAGTAATCGGTTGGGTACAAGGTCGTCCGCTTTTAGTTGTCGAACATGTCACCCGTATCGATGATGCATGTGCACCGGAATGGCAGCAACCAACGATGCCGGGCGGCGAACATCGCATTGTCTTAAGTGGACATCCGCATTTGGAAATCAATGTGCATGGAACCGAACCCGGTGAACCGGGTGCGGCAGGCGGTGGCAATGCCAGTGCGGCAAATCGCTGCGTGAATGCCATTCCCGCCGTTTGCCAAGCGGCCGCCGGTGCACTCAGCCCATTGGACTTGCCAATCATCACCGGTTCGGCGCAACTCAAACTTTCTTAAAGTCCGTCTATATCGCTGAAGTTGGCAGTAACGATTAACTCAGGCGAGTTGATCGCGACGAAACGAATCAAGAAGTTGGGCTAATTCCACGGGTTTATCGCCTTGGATGCTGTGTCCGGCTCCTTCAACATGCACGACCAAGGCATCGGGTCGACGTTTCCGAAGTTCGGCTTCGTCTTCGTCGCCGACAACCGACTGCGCAGTCGTACCTCTCGCTAGAAGTAGCGGCATTGTTGAATTGCCCACCACATCCCAAAGCGATGTGAAATCAGGATGCACATCGCCGGGTTCAGCCAAGCGACGATAACGCCACACCCATGTTCCATCATCAAGTTGCAGTGCATTATGCAAAATGCCGCGTCGTAACGACGACTCAGAGCGAGTCGGATTGAACTCAATCGTGCGAGCTAAAAGTTCATCGAAACTCGGAAAAGTTTCAGGACCGTTGATGAAATCAGCAATGTGCTGAGTTTTTGATCCTTCAACTCCGGGAGTGATGTCAACTAGCGCCAAACGTGTAACTAATTCAGGTGCATGGTCGACTAACGCGATTGACGTCGCTCCACCCAGCGACATACCGACGACGATATGGGCGCGCGGAGCAAGTTGTTGAATGACGGTAGCGATATCTTCGGCGTTACGTTGCACATTCAGCGCACCTTGGGCACCGCCATCGGAATGACCATGTCCGGGTAAATCAATGGCCACTAAAGGACGGTTTAATGCAAGAGCAACGGTGTCCCAGGTGTGAGCATTTTGTGCGCCTCCGTGCAAGAAAACGAATTCCGGTTCGTCGTCACCCCATACCAATGCACTGAGTTTTCGCTGGTTGTCTACGGGAATGAATTCGCGGCGAACAATTGGTTGGCCGCGCCATTCGATACCAACTTCAGTGGCGTTGTCTTGAAAATATGCGAACTCGTCGTAATGCACCCGTTCCATTTACGCTCCCAGAAGTTGACGAATTTTTTGGCCAGGATCATTTTCTATTGTGATCGAATCAGCTAGTAGCGCCGTAGAACGTGATTCGACGTTGTACGACGGCCATGACTGGTTGCTTAGTTGCGGTGCTCCTTGACGGGCAAATGACGACCATGCTTTTTGTATTTCCACCGACAACGACATTGCCTTTTGCGGATTGGAAACGAATTCTTTCCAGCCGCCGTCTTCAATGGTGCCGAAGGCGAACGGGATATCAACACCATGGGGCGCGCCAAGTTCAGCGGCGGCCGCCGGCCAATCAAAGCGATACATCCATACTGGTGCGTGCTGGCTATGAGCCTCGGCAATGGCGATGGCATGACGCCACATCGCGGTATCGGTCGTGAATTGCTGCCAAATATCAGGGGCGCTCTTGATGCCAAGTTCGTGATAGGCCGCAATTACTTGATCAGGATGGGGATGTTGCGAGAGACGTTTCTTTAATCCCTCATCATCAAGATTGGCTGCACTCGGGTCGAAGGATCGGAACAAATTCATTTCATTGCGCGTCGTTCCGATAATGAGCGGTACCGGATTTATGCCCCGCTGCGCCGCTTCTAGCCACGAGGTCGGTAGAACCTTGCCGTCAATACAAGGATGAAACGGCATTGTTCCGACGGTGGCGAAAAGTGCACCGGCCGCGGCCGCTTGTGCCGCCAGGATTTTTTCACCGGGTAACTCAGCGAATTCTTCGAGTGATGCGACACCCGCTTGTTGGAAAACTTCATCAGCAACGAGCGCAGCGCGATCTCTTTCCAGCAATAAATCCGTAGCACCACTTTGCACAATTGCTTTTTGAAAAAGACCGCGGGCAAGCGGTGAAGATAAAAGGGAAAGAACACTTCCGCCTCCGGCCGATTCTCCGAAGATCGTGACATTGTTGGCGTCGCCGCCAAATGACGAAATATTTTCCTGAATCCAACGCAGCGCGGCGATTTGATCGAGGATTCCAACATTGGCGTCAGCGCCGTCATGGCAAAGGAAGCCGAAGACTCCCAAGCGATAATTAATTCCAACAACAATCGATGACGTCGAGGTTGCTAGTCGCGCGCCGTTATAGACCGGAAGAGAATTCGCACCTAATGAGAACGCGCCGCCATGTATCCACACCAACACCGGTGCATTTTCTGCATTCGTCGGCATCCAAATATTGAGGTTGAGACAATCGTCGCCTTGGTTGGCACTCCCCATATCGGGCACAAGTCCATCAAGGGGACCGCCGCGTGGTTGCCAACAGGCTTGGCCATAACTCGTGGCCGTAATTTCTTCGGTTGGCGTGGCCGGTCGTGGTGCACGAAAACGCTCGAGGCCATCGGGCGCGGCGGCGTATCGAATTCCCAGAAATTCGGCGCCACCTGCGATTTGTCGTCCAAGTATGCGACCGCTTGGGGTTACTACTGATGTCATAGGTGTAGGCAATCACACTTGACCGAAACATGCTCAGCATTTGGCTCTATTGTGAGAGCACGGCTGGCGGGGGGTTGGCCGAGGTGCCTTTTCGGTACTGTCCCGATGTAGGGGGGATAGATGGCAATCGAGACGAACGATTTCGCGACGCTGGCGGAATCACAAATTCCCGAAGGTCTCGAACTTTCGAAGGGTGGAGCCGATGTTTGGTCACCATCAATAACGCCACCGATTGGGGTGGAATTAACCGACGAACAGAAATTGGCCTGTTCATTCCGCATCCTCGCCCATGAAGGTTTTTGCGAAAACATTGCCGGCCACATCACCTGGGCTGACGACGCCAATGAATCAATGTTGGTGAATCCATGGGGACTGTGGTGGGAAGAAGTGAAGGCTTCTGATGTTTGCCGCGTTGATATGGATGGAAAGGTGATCGGCGGTAAGTGGGATGTCACCCCAGCCGTGCAGATTCATACGGAATTGCATAAGCGGCGCCCCGATGCGCGCGTCGTTGTACATAACCATCCCTATTACGTCGTGGTCTTGGCATCGCTTGGCATGATGCCGGAGTTTCTGCATCAACAGTCATCAATGTTTGATGGAGAACTGGGCTTTGTCAGCGAATACTCGGGCGAAATTGATTCCCCCGAACTCGGTGCTGATCTCGCCGAGCGAGTTGGTTCAGCTTCAGTCGTGATCTTGGCCAATCATGGCGCCATCGTTACGGCGCCCACTATCGAAGAGGCAACATATAAAGCCGCGACTTTGGATCGCCAATGCAAGTTGATGTTTGATGTTTTAGTGGCGGGTCGTCCTGCCACTACCGTGCCGCCAGTTGTGCGGCCAGCAATGAAAGCTTCGCTTTTAGAGCGAGGCACCGAAGTGTATTGGGCCGGCGCAGTGCGCAAATTGGTTCGCACCGAACCAGAAGTTCTGCAGTAAAGGAAACTTATGTCAATCAGCATCGATGATCTCGCGTCAAATATGAATTTCACCACCGGTGGTAAATCAAAGACCGGTGAAGTGACGTTCTTGCCTGATCCGGAAAAGGCAGAGCGCTTTTACACAATCATTTCGGCTGATGATCACATCGTCGAACCACCCGATACGTTCGAAGGTCGGTTGCCGAAAAAGTTTGCCGATCGCGCACCAAAAATTATTGAAAAAGAAGACCGTTCCGAAACGTGGGTGTATGACGGAATGGAATTCCCCAATGTGGGATTCAACGCGGTTGTTGGACGACCGGTCTCGGAATATTCATTTGAACCGGCCCGTTTTGATGAAATGCGTCGCGGCGCATGGGATATCAATGCCCGTGTTGCTGATATGGATCTCAACGGTGTGTATGCATCGGTGAACTTTCCTTCATTCCTTCCTGGTTTTTGCGGACAGCGTTTACAAACCACAACCAATGACACTGAATTGGCCTTAGCCACTGTGCGGGCTTGGAATGATTGGCATCTCGAAGCTTGGGCCGGTCCGTATCCGGATCGCATTATTCCTTGCCAAATTCCGTGGCTTTTAGATCCGGAATTAGGCGCCGAAGAAATTCGTCGTAATGCCGAGCGCGGTTTTAAAGCGGTGACCTTTACCGAAGCGCCTCATATGTTGGGGCTGCCTTCATTGCATACCGGCTACTGGGATCCCATGATGAAGGCATGCGAAGAGACACAAACCGTGGTGAACCTGCATATCGGTTCTTCGGGAACATCACCGGCGACTGCTCCTGATGCACCGCCTGACACGGTCGGCGTTTTGTTCTTTGGTTACGCCATGTTTGCGGCTGTTGACTGGTTGTATTCGATGATTCCGGTTCGTTATCCGAATCTTCGTTTATGTCTGTCGGAAGGCGGAATTGGTTGGGTAGCCGGCTTAATGGATCGCCTCGATCACATGCTCAGTTACCACGATATGTACGGCACTTGGAAAGGCGATCTCACGCCGGCCGAAGTGTTGAAGCGCAACTTCTGGTTCTGCGCCGTCGAAGATCCGTCAGCGTTTGTACAGCGCGATCGAATTGGCATCGAAAACATTTTGATTGAAAGTGATTATCCGCACTGCGATTCAACTTGGCCAAACACCCAAAAAATTGTCAAGCATGAAATCGGTTCACTGCCGGCAGAAGATATTCGCCGCATCACTTGGCAAAATGCGTCGGAGTTGTACAACTTCCCCGTACCGACGGCGGTACAAAACGACCCCAATGCTTATTGATTGCTGATCGGATTCCAATGCCCGTTAGTGCCAACCGAATATTTCACTGCAATGTCAATTGCTCGTCACTTGACACGTCTTTGCGCTTTTATGAATCACTGGGATTAACCAAAGTTATTCGTACGGTTCCGAGTAAACATCAAAATGGAAATGCTTTTGGTCTTGATGTTGTGGCTTGGGATGCATGGATGATGCATTCCGATGACGGCATGGAAGGTCTTTCTTTAGATCTGTTGCAATGGCTGACGCCGCTGCCGACTGGACAAGCGCAAGATGTCAACGGCGATATCGGCTTTAACCGGTTGGTGTTTTACAGCCGCGATGTAGAAGCGGCAGTGAAACAATCGATAGCAGCCGGTGGCTCATTAGTGAGTGAACCGATCACTTTCGATACCGGCCATCATCCCGTCACCGTGGCCATGGTGCGAGATCCTGATGGATTGCCCGTGCAACTTGTTCAAGGTGAGAAAAACTCGATTGCCCAAATCGTGGTGAACTGCGCGGATCTCGACGAATCCGTGGCGTACTACGGCGATGTCATGGGGCTTGAAATCTTGATGCCGCCAATGGAGCAATCGTGGCCCGGTCCTCTTTTCGGACAGGATGGCGATATCAACGTGCGGGCAGCGCTTCTGCGTGATCCGGGATCGGTGTTTGTAGTGGCGCTGGTGCAGTGGCCGGGCGTTGATGCGGCCACCAAACGAGAGCGGAAAGCCAATGAACTGGGACTTTTCCGCATGGCGTGGAGCACTCCTGATTGTGCTTCCGATGAAGGGGTGATTCGGGCGGCGGGCTCGGTACCCTTCGTGGCGACCGAGGAACTCTCTGTGGGTGACGATCTTCCGTTACTCCTGGTGTTGTTCTGGCCCGGGCCCAACGGTGAATGTCTCGAACTTATTGAGACCACCAATCGCTCGGGCGCTCTGTAATCGCCTTTATTCCCCCCCCCAGCCAAGGACAAAAAATGAAACTCGAAGATGTCAACATTTCCGATATCGAGTTTTGGGCCAAACCGTGGAAAGAGCGTAACGAAGCATTCGCGCTCCTACGGAAAGAAAACCCAATTGCGTTTTTTGAAGAACCGCTGATTGAACCATTTCCGCAAGGGCCGGGCTTCTATGCCATTACGCGCCACGCCGATATTTTGCATGTGAGTCGTAATCCAGAAGTGTTCTCCTCGGGACAAGGCGCCGTTTCTATTTTGGATCTGCCGGCTGAAATGAACGAATACTTCGGTTCGATGATCTCGATGGATGATCCGCGTCATGCCCGTTTACGTCGCATCGTTTCGGGAACGTTCACACCAAAAATGTTGGCCAAGATTCTCGATGATGTGGAAGTAGTGGCCAAAGCAACCGTTGATGATGTCATTGAGCGCGGCGAAATTGATTTCGCCGTTGATGTCGCCACGCCGTTTCCCTTGCGCGTTATTTGCGACATGATGGGAATCCCACCGAGTGAATACCAAATGGTGCTTGAACAATCCAACATCATCTTGTCGGGTGGCGATCCTGAATTCATTCCAGAAGGTGTCGAACCCATCACCGCGTTCTTGGGTGCAGGCACCATGCTCGAACAATTGATGGATGAATTGGCCGCTGCTCGTCGCGCCAACCCCACCGATGATCTTTTGTCGGCGCTCGTCAACACCGATGTTGATGGCGAGCAACTCACCCATAAAGAACTCGTGTCGTTTTTTATTTTGTTAGCGGTTGCAGGAAATGAAACCACTCGGACCGCTATCAGCCACGGTGTTGCTCACTTATGTGCCAACCCCGATCAACGCGCGATTTGGCAAGCCGATGTTGAAGGCGTCATGCCAACCGCCGTTGAAGAAATTGTTCGCTATGCCTCACCGGTTATTTGGATGCGACGCACCTTGACGACTGATTACGAACTCTCGGGCGTGAAGTTGTCGGCCGGATCCAAAGTGTTGTTGTTCTATGGATCAGCAAACCGTGACGAAGAAGTGTTTGAAAATCCGGATGCCTTTGATGTGCGTCGCGAGAACAACCCGCATGTTGGCTTCGGTGGGCCGGGCCCGCATTTCTGTCTGGGTGCTCATCTAGCGCGACGTGAAATCACGCTTATGTTTAGAGAGATTTTTGGACGCATGAGCGATTTTGAATTAGCCGGCGAAGTTGAACAATTGCGTTCAAGTTTTGTCAACGGCATCAAACATATGCCGGTGCGCTTTACGCCGGGTCCGCGTCGCTCGTAGTCGCCGGAGCAAGTTTTAACGCTTCGCGATACGAATACCACTGGCCCTTATCGAAATCGTAAAGACGGCATTGACGCGTGTTTCTTACGAAGTCGGCAAAACGTAACGGTTCATCGTGAATTAAGCCAGGGAATGCTGCTTCGATTTCGGTGGTGGCTTTTTCCAAGTTGTACATCGGAATGCGCATATCCACATGGTGGGGGACATGCACCATGATCCAATGGAAAAAGAAGTTCAAACCGAAGCGCGCCCGCAAAACGGTTGTGCCTTCCATTTGACCACGCCATTTCGTCCATTCACGACGACGCCACCAACGAATATCGGGTTGGATGTGATGGACGTGTACGAACGAGGCAATGACATAACTGAAGGCGAGGAACGGAATCACTGCGACTTTGATGATCATCCAAAGTGCACCCAACCAAGAACCCGATTGCGCGTAGCCAATCGCGCCAAGTGCCACTGCAGCAATAACTAAAAAGCCCGCCACGATAAAACGATCACGACGCACCGCTTTGGCCCAACGTGCCGGCGGTTTGCCCACGATCATTTTGTTCCACCACACCTCGCGGATGTAATAGGCGCCCGCACCCCACCATGACCATTCGATGCGGTGACGTAAACGTCCAAGGAATGACATCTGCCGGTATTGCTCCGGTGTGTAGGGATGCCAAACGAAATCAAAACCTTCGCGCACGGTATAAGCGTGGTGAATGCGGTTATGGCCTAAGACCCAACCTTCGTAGACGTGCCAACTCGGAAGCATGGCGACGGTGCCGACAAAGCGATTGAGTTTTTTCGATTGGAACAATGCGCCGTGGGCGGCATCGTGGGCAATGACGAACAAACCTGAGACCACTAATGCAGCGGCCAACCACAACGCAATAACAATGAATGGGTTGTTAATGAAGATCAGTCCGCACACGATGGCGATATACAACGCCATATCTCGACCGAAATAGGCGAGACCCTTCCATGTGGGGTTTTCGTAAACGGAATCAGAAAGAACGTCGAGGACCGGTTTTAAAGAACCTTTTGCATCCGGACCAGAGACTTCATTGGTGGGTTCGGCGATGGCCATAGGGAAAGCCTATCAACCTACCGACCGGTCGGTAGGGCTCAGGATGGGTAATTTTGACGCGCCTTTGGGAAACTACAGAGAGTCGTCTGTTCCAAGGGAGAGTTGGCGAGTGGTGACATCTAACTGATCGGGGTCGTCGATGGCCTTTGAGGACTTCACGCCCTTTTCCTCCAGTTTGCGGATGGACGGCATCACACTGCGCTCAAGGGAACCAACGGCATCGTTGTAGCGCTCATTGGCCCGCTTAAGTGATTCGCCGATCTTTTTGAAATGGCCGCTGAAGGTGGCCACACGTGCGTGAAGTTCTTCGCCCACTTTGGCGATGTCTTTGGCGTGTTCGGCCAATTGTTCTTGGCGCCAACCAAATGAAATGGCGCGTAAAAGCGCAATGAGCGAACCCGGCGACGCCATGAACACACCTTTTTCGATGGCGTCTTCGAAAAGGGATGGTTGGGCTTCGAACGCGGCGGTGAGGAAGGGATCGCCAGGTACAAACATGACAACGAAATCGAGGGCATCAGAGACGTAATCGGTGTAGTTACGTTTGGCGAGTTCATTGACGTGAGTAAGAACATCGCGGGCATGTTGTTTGGCATAGGAGCGACGTTCCTCTTCAGTTTGTGAACTCACACTGTTGAGATAGGCCGACATCGGCACTTTGGCATCAACCACGATGGCCCGTGATTGCGGCAACTTCACGATGAGATCGGGACGCAAACGACCGCCATCGGCCGTAATTGTTTCTTGGGTGACAAAATCGCAATGCTGCATCATGCCGGCTAATTCGACAACACGTTTAAGTTGAAGTTCGCCCCATGAACCACGCGCTTTGTTATCGGTCATAGCGCTGGCCAATTTATGAGTTTCAATTTGAAGGCGATCAGTGAGTTGACCTAAGCCCAAAAGGTTTTGCTTTAACTCGGTGGAATCGGCCACGCGACTTTGCTCGATGAGTTGCAATGTTTCGGTGAGTTGTTTGAGTTTTTGATCAATGGGATTAACCAGATCGAGCACAGTTTTTTCTTGACGAGCGGCATCATCGTTGGCCTGTTTACGCGCTTGTTCTTGTTGTTGATTATTGATTTCGGCCAAGCGACCGAGGGCATCGGCGAGCGCGGCTTGCGAAATTTCTTTGGCCCGATCGGCATCGAGCGTTGCTTGTTGAGCAGCTGCGGCGGCTTTGCGAGAACCGGCCCCAAACCCAATGGCCAGACCGGCGCCCACTCCGACCACCAGCATGGCAATCGCAAAGAGAAATGAAAGAGCGTCCATCAGCCCAACCTAGTGAGGGCGTAGGACAGCCACAGGGACATAGGCCGTTCTCAGACCAAGAACGGGGCGCACAAGCGGCCCTAGGGCGGTCTGTGCCAACATCACGGACATATTCCCCTAGGAGGAACTCATGGCTCGTTTATGTGAAGGCCGCGTTTGTATTGTCACGGGCGCGGGACGAGGAATCGGTCGCGAACATGCGCTGATGTTGGCCGCCGAAGGCGCCAAGGTCGTGGTGAACGATTTAGGCGGCAGCGCTGATGGTGTCGGAGCTGATGCGGGCCCGGCACAACAAGTGGTGAACGAAATCATTGCTGCCGGCGGCGAGGCCGTAGCCAATACTGATGACATCAGCGAATGGGCGGGTGCCGAGAAGTTAATTGCGCAAGCAATCGAATCGTTTGGTCGTCTCGATGTGTTGATCAATAACGCGGGCATCTTGCGCGATCGCATGTTGGCCAATATGAGCGAAGCCGAATGGGATGCCGTGATCAAAGTTCATCTCAAAGGAACTGCTGGACCATCACATTTCGCGGCCGCCTATTGGCGTGATCGATCAAAAGCGGGTGAAACAACTAACGCGCGCATCATCAACACATCATCGCCGAGTGGTATTTACGGCAATATCGGACAAACAAATTACGGCGCCGCAAAAGCCGGTATCGCTGCATTCACCATCATTGCCGCCGATGAATTAGCGCGCTACGGCGTGACGGTAAATGCCATTGCGCCAGCCGCACTTACGCGTATGACCGAAAACTTAGGAATGGGCTCGGCATCAAAAGAAGCGCAAGAAGCAATGTCACCGCGTTGGATTGCCCCCATCGTGGTGTGGCTTGCCAGTGAAGAATCTTCCGGTGTTACGGGTCGTGTTTTTGATGTACGCGGTGATCTTCTGGCCATCAGCGAAGGTTGGCATCAAGGTCCAGCCACCAAAGGCTCGCTCGACCCTTCTGATTTAGGACCGCGTGTTGAAGAACTCATGTCCAAAGTTCGTCCCAATGCCGACATGCTGGGTGCAGATAGGAAATAGCCATGCCTATTCGACATGATGTGGTTGGAGCTGTCGGTGCGCCCGTGCAGCATTCGTGGACGTCTAAAGACGCGTTGCTTTACGCCTTAGGTGTTGGCGCCGGTACTGATGAGTTGTCGTTTACGACGGAAAACTCGCATGAACAAACACAGCGCGTGTTGCCGACGATGGCGGCTGTCATTGGTGCCGGCGTTTCGGCCGCCATTAGCGCCATCGGCGAATTCAACTTCGCCATGTTGGTGCATGGTGAGCAATCGTTCATTCAACATCGTGAACTACCGGTGGAAGGTTCATTAACGGCGACCGGAAAAATCGTTGGTATTTACGATAAAGGTTCTGGCGCTGTTATTTCGGTGGAAGGCGATTGCATCGACAATGCCACCGGTGAACTTTTGCTCACGGTTGGCTCTTCAATTTTTATTCGCGGTGAAGGAGGTTTTGGGGGTGATCGCGGGCCGAGTGGCGATCGCAATACACCGCCGGACCGTGCGCCCGATAAAAGTGTCACCTACAGCACACGGCCCGATCAGGCGCTGATTTACCGACTTTCTGGTGATCGCAATCCATTGCATTCTGATCCCTGGTTTGCGCAACTTGCTGGATTCGATCAACCGATTTTGCACGGATTGTGCACCTATGGATTTACCGGTCGCGCGCTATTGCACAGTATGTGTCAATCCGACCCGGCTCGTTTTCGTTCAATGGAAGGACGTTTCGCGTCTCCGGTATTGCCGGGTGAAGATCTCACTATTCAAATGTGGGAAACCGGCAGCGGTGAATGCATCTTCCGCACATTGGGTGGGGATGGACGTGTTGTTTTGGCGGGCGGCCGCCACGAATTTCTTGACGGCTAGTTAAAACAAGCGCAGTTCGTTCGATTCCAAACCGCGTAACTCGTCGTAATCAACTTCGACACAGGCAATCTCGCGTTCGGCCGCCACAACTTTGGCTTGTGGTTTGATTTCTTGAGCCACAAATATTCCCCGCACCGGACGTAAAAGCGGATCCAAATTCAAACGGGCGAGATAGCGCGTGAGTTGCTCGACGCCATCAATTTCACCGCGGCGTTTAATTTCAACCGCAACCACTTGACCGTTCTTATCGCGGCATAACAAATCAACCGGTCCAATATCGGTGAAATATTCACGGCGAATAAGCACTAAGCCGTCATCAATGGTTTGCGGATGAGCGGCAAGAAGTTCCTGTAAATGAGCCTCTACGCCATCTTTTTGCAGGCCGGGATCTTCGCCGAGTTCATGGGCGGTATCAGAGTGAATCTCATGCATGGTGATGATGAGGGTTTCGCCCTTGCTATTGGTAACAACCCAATGATCGTCGTTCTCCGTAATGAAATTCGGGGCGTTCATCCAATTCAGCGGTTTATAGGCGCCGCCATCAGCATGGATAGCGACACAGCCGTCGGCTTTCACCATGATTAAACGTTTGGCTAAGGGAAGATGCGCTGCGAGCCGGCCTTGATAGTCGACCGAACAAGTGGCGATGACGAGACGCATAGAAGTCTCACTGTAGAAGCAATCGACGGCCGGGTATGAAAGGTCGTCACTCTTTAGTTGTCGATATCCATTGGCTGCCTTTTTGCGCCTTGCCTCTCGCGGTTGGCTACTCGCTGTTGGCTTCGTTCTCACGCACTTTGTCGATGGTGCCGAGAAGAAGATCCCAGTTGAGGTCGGGATCGGCTGCCGGCGGCTTAATGAAGTCGCGGATGCCGGTGAGGTCGAAACCAAACGAATCGCTCATGAAGCCCATCTCGCCGAAAAGTTCTTCCGCATGACGCAGCATGAATTGCTGTCCGATAGCGCTGATCTCGGTTAAGAGATCAAGTTCGGGAGCAAGTTCCGCAATGGCGCCATTGAGGAAAAGCATGTTCTTCACAAAGAGAGCCAGTTCTTTTGGAATATTGCTACCGGAATCAAGCATTGTCTTCAGAACGGTTTGCATCTGCGCCGAGATTTCTTTTTTGCTGGCGTTCTCCGGCATTTGCATGAACATCAGTTCTTCTAATTTGGCCAGATCGGCATCCGGGCCAAGTGCGCCCAGATCCTGCAGCGCTCGCAATTGACCTTGAATATCAATATTGGACGCGGCCACCAATAACGAAAGGAAAGCTTTGCGTTGTTTTGTGGTGAGACGTCCCACAATGCCGTAATCAAGAAGTCCGATACGACTGTCGCGCAGGATCAACATATTTCCGCCGTGAATATCGCCGTGGAAAACACCTTCGATGAGAGCGCCTTCTAAGAAGCCCACAATTTGTGTGCGCACAACATTGAGGCGATCGATACCAAGTTCATCGAGTGTCTTGACATCCTCAAAATCAACGCCGTCGAGTTTTTCCATCACTAAGACGCGTGGTGTAACGAGTTCGGGATGCGGACGAGGAACAATAAATCCGCCTTGGCCGAGACGGACAAACGAACCGGCGATATCCAACATATTTTGCGCTTCCACGCGGAAATCGAGTTCCTCACTTACGAATTCGGCAAAGAGTTCAACAATCGCCGGTGGATTAGCAATGGCGATCACTTTGACTCGCTTTTTCAAAAGCCGCGCAATCATCGACAGCACTCGAATATCGCGGGGTACGCGCCGCTTAAGCACCGAACGTTGCACTTTGACCACAACTTTTTCGCCACTTAGCAATTGAGCATCGTGTACTTGAGCAATGGAGGCCGAAGCAATTGGTTCGCTGGAAAATGAGGCGAAGATTTCTTCTAGTGGTCGACCGAAATCTTCTTCGATTGTTTTGCGTATTTTTTTGTAACTCTCGGGTTTGACCTGATCGCGACATTTTTTAAATTCGTCGGTTGCCGCTTCTGGCAGGATGCCACGGGTGGCGGAAACGAATTGCGCCATCTTCACAAAAACAGGGCCAAGACGTTCAAATGCGCGACGTAAACGTCGCGCTAATTTTTCGCCCGCTTCATTTTTTTGTTGTTCGTTGCCTTTGCGAAATTTTCTTAAATTGAAAATAAGCCACGGAACAACTGCGACCGCCAGATTCTTATAAATACGAAAGAGGCGGAAGACATTGGGCATGCCATGTGACCGCGCAACCGAAAGAAGCGCCTCGCGATTGTCTTTGCGAATGTCGTCGATGTCTTTTTGCCAGGGCATGTCCGCCGACGGAAGTTCCCATGGCGGTGTCGAAGAAAAACGACCAAAGGTCAGATCGTTGGGGGACGTGGAAGGGGAGGCGTTATCCATTTCCCCATTTTAGGAGATTTGTTAGATTTTTTACTAGCGGCCGGCTAAGTCTTTTTTGAAGTCGCTTTTCGCTACTTTGCGCCCAATATCGTGTTTGGCGAAGCGGTCGCGGATGAGGTCACGCCGTTCTTGTAAATCTCGATAGGTGAACTGGGAAACGCTGCGATCAAGACCCATGGTGTCTTTTACGCCGGTGAGATCCACGTTGAAATCGGCCGGATTGAAGCCCACCTGAGCGAAAAGTTTTTCACCGTGAGTCTGGGCGAAATACATCGAAATTTGCGTTATCTCCGCAAAGAGATCGAGGTCCGGGGCGAGTCGGGAAATTGCACCATCTAAGAAGACAAGGTTCTTCACGAACAGCATCAACTCTTTTGGCATTTTGGCGCCGTAACCCAAAAGTTGCTTCACGATCTTTTGTACTTCGGCGATGAGTTCATCGGGATCGGCCGTGGTGGGATCAATACCGGGACCGCCCAAACCGAGGTCGACCATGACTGCGTCAAGATCAGTATCGAGGGGAAGCGCACCTAGTTCGCAAAGCGCGCCCAATTGCATTTTCACGTCGTTGACCGATGCACCCAACATCAAACGCAAAAAGGCGCGTCGTTTGTTGTCATCCATGCGACCAGTGATACCGAAATCAAGTAACGCAACTTTTCCATCCGGTAAGACAAACAAATTTCCGCCGTGTAAATCGCCGTGGAAAATGCCTTCGATGAGAGCGCCTTCCATAAATCCGATCATGCCAGTGCGCACGATGGCGTGAGTGTCAATGCCGGCGTTATGCAGTGAAGCCACATCATCAAACTTGAAACCCGATAAACGTTCCATCACTAAAACGCGACGAGTTACCAATGTGGGATGCGGGCGCGGAATGAGATAGCCGCGTTGACCGAGATTCACAAACGAAGCCGCAACATCCAACATGTTTTGTGCTTCTACGCGGAAATCAAGTTCTTCGGTGATTGTTTCGGCAAAAAGTTCAACTAACGCTGGCGGATTGGCCAACGCCGCAAACGGTAAACGTCCTACTAAAAATGGAGCGAGCCACGACATGACGCGCAGATCCTTATAAACAAGATCGGCCACGGTTGTACGTTGCACCTTGACGACAACATGTTCGCCGGAATGCAATACCGCTTCATGGACTTGAGCGATTGATGCGGCGGCTAGAGGTGTCGGAGAGAACGATGCGAAGATCTCTTCTAACGGGGCGCCGAGATCATTTTCGACCGTGGCGCGTACAACGTCGAATGATTCGGCAGGAACCTGGTCGCGACATTTTTTGAATTCGTTGACCAATTCGTCAGGGAACAACCCTTCACCGGACGAAATAATTTGCGCCAACTTGATGTACGTCGGGCCGAGATGTTCGATCGCGATTCGCAGACGACGTGAGAGGTCAGCACGACTGGCTGAGCGATCGCCGCGTTTACCTTTGCGTCGTCCGGTTAACCACCACAGGCCTACGGCCGTGCCAAATTCCCGCACCACCGTAAAAGAGCGACGAAAGTTAGGCACCCGCCGCGGCGAAGTGAGATCGGGTAAATCGTTGCGCACTACCCAACGAATGACGTCCACTTGCTCACGCCATGGCATTTGTTCGGGACGAACAATCCAGGGTGGGTTCTCTGAAAACGAGCCCAAGTGGAGATCAGAGTTTGGGTCGGAAATGGGGGGAGCCGACATTGTGGGCAGTGTACGGGTCTTATCGCTAAATAACTCCTGAGCCAGCAACGGCCATTGGCCTAGAAAGCGCCTGCCGGCTGAGCACTACAGATACAGAGAGATATAGCGCAAGATCGATTCGGCATATTCCGGTCGGCAAATCAAAAGATCAGGCGACCAGGGATCGGGATGGTTATAAGTGAGCGGCCAACCATCGATGCGTGATGCATGGAGACCGGCGGCCAGCGCCACAGCTGCGGGTGCGCAGTTATCCCATTCGTATTGGCCGCCGGCATGCAGATAAATGTCAGCCTCGCCGCGCACGACGGCCATCGACTTTGCGCCGGCCGATCCCATTTCGATGTAACGAGCATCTAATTCACGCGCCACCATCATGGTGATCATGGGTGCTCGTGATCGACTGACCACCATTGTGATGGGCTTTTCCGGATCACGTTCTGGAAGTTGCAGCGAACCGCCGGTGGCGTAGACGGCGTTCAAGCCCGGTTGGGCTACTGCACCAATTGCCGGTTTGCCATCAACACTCAAAGCCACGTGCACAGCCCAATCGCTGCGACCTTCACCGTATTCACGCGTGCCATCTAACGGATCGATAATCCAAACGCGTTCTTGTCCCAATCGTTCGCGGCTATCACGTCCTTCTTCGGAAAGGACGGCATCGTTTGGCCGCAATGTCGAAAGCGCATCAAGTAACCACAAATGACTTTGTCGATCGCCAGCGTCTTTAATGGTGCGCTGATCAGCGCCTTGAAGGACAAGTGTTTCGCGCAGTTCTAAAAGCATTTGTCCCGCTTGTTCGGCGAGCACAGCCGCTAAGGCATGATCATCAAGAGCGGCAGCGGGTAGTTCTGGCATCACGACACCCTAGGTCGTCGTCGGCTTATTTTCCGCGACCTAAATCGACGGCGCGGCTTACGAGTTTGCGCACTTCAGACTCATTAGCGCCCGCTTGAACGAGACGTTCGATTCGATCCTCGACATCTTTTGCGGTTTGCGGATTGGTCGAAGGAGTGCTGGCTTTCGCTTCTTTCGGTTTTGCCAAAGCCTCGGCGGGTGAAACCGCAGTCACCAATACCAATGAGACTGCGGCCATTGTCGTGAGCAAACCGAAGGTCACCGCCGCGCCGTTGTTATCGGCAATTGATGACGCAATCATGGCGGCGATACCGGCGACGAACAGCACCAACACAACTCGACGGATAATGCGAGGGTTGAGGCGTGGTGTTTCGGCGGTGGTAGTTGAGGTGGTCATCGTACGAGTGGTTTGTACTTGATGCGGTGGGGCTGATCGGCATCGGCGCCCAATTCTTTTTTACGAAATGCTTCGTAGTCGCTGAAGTTACCTTCAAACCAGCGAACTTGGGAGTCGCCTTCGAAAGCCAAAACGTGAGTGGCAATGCGATCTAAGAACCAACGATCGTGGCTGATGACCACGGCGCAACCAGCGAACTGCTCAAGACCGGTTTCCAAAGCGCGCAATGTGTCGACATCAAGATCGTTCGTGGGCTCGTCAAGCAAAAGCACGTTTCCACCGCGAGCGAGCACCTTGGCTAAATGCACGCGGTTGCGTTCACCGCCGGAGAGAACTCCGACTTTCTTTTGCTGATCGGATCCTTTGAAATTAAATGAGGCCACATACGCGCGACCATTCATTTCACGGTTCCCTAATTTGACGACATCAGAACCATTGGTGATTTCTTCGTACACCGTTCGTTCAGGATCTAGTTCGTCACGACTTTGATCGACATAGGCCAAGTTCACCGTTGGTCCAATAGTGAGCGATCCTTCATCGGGTGTTTCGGCGCCGGTGAACATACGGAAAAGCGTCGTCTTACCGGCACCATTCGGACCGATCACACCGACAATGCCGGCTTTCGGCAATGAGAAGGAGAGATCTTCAATTAACAGTCGATCGCCAAATGCTTTGGTGAGTCCGTTGGCTTCGATGACGACATCGCCCAAACGTTCGCCGGAGGGAATGAAAATTTCCAATCCATCACGTTGGCCTTGGGCTTCATTGGCTTCAGCCAAAAGTTGTTCGTATGCCGAAAGACGTGCCTTACCTTTGGCTTGACGGGCTTTCGGTGCCATGCGCACCCATTCCAACTCACGAGCCAAAGTTCGAGCGCGCGATGACTCTTGCTTTTCTTCCATCCGCAAGCGCTCTTGTTTTTGCTCCAGCCATCCGGAGTAATTGCCTTCAAACGGAATGCCGCGTCCGTGATCGAGTTCCAAAATCCATTTCGCAACGTTGTCGAGGAAATAGCGATCATGGGTGATGGCCACCACCGTGCCCGGATAGTCACGTAAGAAACGCTCGAGCCAGGCAACTGATTCAGCATCTAAATGGTTGGTGGGTTCGTCAAGTAGTAAGAGATCAGGTCGGCTTAACAACAAGCGACAAAGCGCTACGCGACGACGTTCACCACCGGAGAGCGTGCTGACATCAGCATCTGATGGCGGTAAGCGCAATGCATCCATCGCAATTTCAATCGTGCGCTTTAAATCCCAGGCACCGGAGGCTTCAATTTTTGCTTCGAGGTCGGCTTGTTCTTCGCCCAGTTTTTCGTAGTCGGCATCTGGATCCGCCCACTTTGCAAGTACTTCGTCATAGCGCTCTAACAATGTGGCGGTTTCACCTAGTCCGTCCATCACATTGCCCATGACATCTTTCGACGCATCAAGATGCGGCTCTTGTTCAAGGAGACCAACCGTAAAACCGGGGGAGAGGCGCGCTTCACCGGTATAGCCATCGTCGATGCCGGCCATGATCTTCAGCAGTGACGACTTACCCGAACCGTTGGAGCCAATGACGCCAATTTTTGCGCCGGGATAAAACGACAGGCTGATGTCTTTTAAAACTTCGCGATCAGGCGGATAGAACCGGCTGACTTTGTGCATGGTGAAAATGAACTGAGCACTCATGGGCGAGAGGCTAGGCGGCCGTCAGTAAATCGGGAAATACGAACGCCACGAACTTGGGGGTAAAACGCAAGATGCCCCGCCGAAGCGGGGCATCCATCCGACTAAACGGAAATTTAGCGACGTGCGCGACGCTTGGTTGCACGCTTCTTTGCAGGAGCAGCAGCCTTCTTGGCGCGACGCTTCTTGGTTGCACGCTTCTTTGCAGGAGCTGCAGCCTTCTTCGCTGTGCGCTTCTTGGTTGCACGCTTCTTCGTTGCGCGCTTCTTGGCGGGCGCTGCCTTCTTCGTGCTACGACGCTTCGTCGCACGCTTCTTGGCAGGTGCTGCCTTCTTGGTTGTCCGCTTCGCAGCGGTCTTTCGTGTGCTTCGCTTCTTTGCAGGTGCCTTCTTGGCCGCCCGCTTCTTTACTGCTGCCATTCTCGCCTCCTCGGCGTGTTCATGTGCTTCTTGGTGGTACCAACAACAGCTTCATGACTGATTGTGTGCTCTTCCACACGTGGCTCGCGTGGAAATGCAAAACAAAAATTAGTCAGTGAAAACGCGCGAATGGTGGAATTCGCAACTTCTGCGCGCGTTTTTCACTTTGATTCGCGTTTTTTCGACGTGTTCACGCGCATCGTTGTTTTTGTTGTTGCAACATGTGTTGACGCGCTGATTTTCATCAATTTCGATCCAATTTTGTCCTGAGACAAAAAGTTTTCCACAGGCACTTTCCCTTGCAATTGCAAGGAAAAGTCCATTTTCGCTCCTGATTTCGGTTCGATTGCACCTTGCGATGCAAAAGTTGCCCTAATCGTTGAGTTTTCTGCATGTTGAAGTGAAAAAACTCGCGTTTTCAGGGCCTAAATCAACCTCGAAAAAAAATTTGAAAAAAATCCTCGCGAAAGGCCAAAAAACGCGCAAAAACCAAGAATCAAATATGCCCGCGCTCAAAACGAGTGCTCGCGTAGTGTTCGCGCATGGAGCGTGAAGATGAATGCACGGAGTTGTTGCAGGCACTTATTCGCAATGCTTGTGTCAACGATGGAACGATCGAATCCGGTCACGAAATTCGTAGCGTCGATCTCTTACGGAACTATCTCGAAGGCGACGGAATAGACATCGAAACGTTCGAGTCTGCACCGGGCCGAGCAAATTTAGTAGCGCGTATTGAAGGAACTGATCCAACAGCGCCCACGTTGTTGTTGATGGGACATACCGATGTTGTTCCTGTGAATGAAAGTCATTGGCAACGTGATCCATTTGGTGGTGAACTAATTGATGGTGAAGTTTGGGGACGCGGCGCGGTTGACATGTTGAACATCACATCGTCAATGGCGGTAGCGACAAAACATTTAGCGCAACAAGGTTTTGCACCACGCGGAACGCTTATCTATTTCGCCGTCGCCGATGAAGAAGCAATGGGCCATTACGGCGCCAAATGGATGCTGGAAAATCACCATGATGCCGTGGCGGCCGACTACGTCATTACCGAGTCTGGGGGTATTCCTTTGCCCAGTCCGGCAGGCCTCAAATTGCCGGTTCTGGTGGGCGAAAAGGGAGTTCTGCATATCAAGATCACCGTGGGCGGAACCGCCGGCCATGGATCGCAGCCCTACAAAACCGATAACGCTTTAATGACGGCGGCTGCGGCGGTACAACGAATTGGCGAATTCAAACCGGCGGCACAGATTCATGATGTTTGGCGGAGATTCATCGAATCGATGGGCTACCCCGATGAAATCACGTTGCCATTACTTTCCGAAACGAGTCTTGATGACGCCTTGGAATTTCTACCAATCGGCATGGCAAGACAATTCCATGCCTGCACGCATAACACCTTTGCTCCCACCGTCATTCATGGTGGACAAAAGATCAACATCATTCCCGATGCCGTCGAACTGGAAATTGATATTCGTACGCTTCCGGGTCAAACCAGCACCGATGTATTGCAAGAACTGCGTGTCGCCTTAGGTGAACTTGCGAGCGAAGTAGCGATCGACATTGTTGAAAATGAGGAATCAACGCAGTCTCCAATTGAAACTCCCCTTTGGGAATCACTTTCTCGATTAACGCAACGTTGGTACCCCGAATCGGAAACCGTTCCGTTCCTTACCGTTGGTGCCACCGATGCTCGTTTTTATCGTCGACGCAACAGCGTCGCTTATGGCTTCGGTTTGTTTAGTGAAAAGATCACGTTTGAAAAGTACGGCGCAATGTTCCATGGCGACGACGAACGTATTGATACCGCTTCGTTGGCCCTTTCCACGCAAATGTGGGAAGCGCTTGCCGAGGACTTTTTGAACCGACGCGACGGCTGAAGTGACGTTTAAATATCGCCCAGCGAGGACGACATCAGATCACGCACTTCGGCATGGTGAATGGCCGAAGAACCGGTAGCGGGGCTGGCCGATTCTTGGCGGCTGACGCGACGGATGTGGTGCGTTTCGCCATGGCGTGAATAGAGATTGCCCTTGATGTGATTCCAGGCGCCCATGTTCTCTGGTTCTTCTTGTAACCAGACGATTTCATCGGCGTTGGCGTACTTATCAAGGATTCGTCCGACAGCATCAAAGGGCCAAGGGAAGAGTTGTTCAATACGGACAACTGCAACCGGTGCTTGGCGAGCATCGCGTTCGGCAATGGCTTCAACACCGACTTTGCCGGAAGCGAAGACAACACGACGAATAGCCGCCGGATCGGTTACACCCGGATCGTCGAGAACTTCTTGGAACGAACCTTCCAAGAAATCCGAAATCGGCGAGCGAGATGACTTCGCTCGCAACAACGACTTCGGTGTGAAGATGACCAGCGGCTTGCGAATGTTGCGACGCATCTGGCGGCGCAATAAGTGGAAGAGCTGCGCCGCGTTCGTGGCATTGCAGACCTGCATGTTGTCGCCCGCACACAAAGTAAGGAATCGTTCAATACGGGCTGATGAATGTTCAGGGCCTTGGCCTTCATAACCATGGGGAAGTAACAGAACCAATCCTGATGTTTGGTTCCATTTATCTTCGGCGGCCACGATGAATTGATCGATGATGACCTGCGCACCGTTCATGAAATCGCCGAACTGCGCTTCCCAAACAACGAGGGCATCTTTATTTTCAACCGAATAACCGTATTCAAATCCGAGAACCGCAAATTCCGAAAGCAGCGAATCGTAAATCCAGAAACGAGCGCCATCACGGGCCGCGTTCACTAGCGGAATGGTGGTTTCGCCAGTTTCAAAATCGACTAACGCCGCATGACGATGTGAGAACGTTCCACGACGTGAATCTTCTCCGGAGACGCGTACGGAAGTTCCTTCGTATAGAAGTGTGCCGAATGCGAATGCCTCGCCGAGCGCCCAATCGACTTCGCCTTCTTCGGTGTACATCTTGTGACGGGCTTCGAATTGCTTCGCCAGTTTGGGATGCACGGTGAATCCTTCGGGCACCGAATCAATGGCGGCGAAGACGGCATCGAGTTCTTCTTTGCTTACGCCGGTATTGACATGCGGTTGTACGCCCACGAATTTGCGCTCAATGGCATGCTCCAACGGCGGTGGTGCGGCATGTGATCGAGTTTCGTCGAGCGCCGTTTGCAGTTGCTGTTGGAAATCATCCAACGCGGCTTCCGCTTCTTCAATGGAGATATCTCCGCGGCGCATAAGGGCTTCGGTGTACAACTTGCGAACCGAACGACGCTCTTCAATCTTTTTGTACATCAACGGTTGGGTGTAACTCGGATCGTCAGTTTCGTTATGTCCATGACGGCGGTAACAAATCATGTCGATGACAACGTCGTTGTTGAATCGGCGACGATATTCAAACGCTAAACGTGCAACGCGAACGACCGATTCGGGATCATCACCATTGACATGGAATACCGGTGCTTGCACCATTTTGGCGACATCCGTTGAGTAGGTCGACGAACGCGCTTCGGATGGATTGGTAGTGAAACCAACCTGGTTGTTAATGATGACGTGAATTGTTCCGCCGACTCGATATCCCTGAATGCCAGAGAGATTGAGTGTTTCGGCGACAACACCTTGCCCAGCGAATGCAGCATCACCATGAACGAGAACGGGCAGGACCGGATAATTGCCTGGCGGTTCAATGCGGTCCATCTTGGCGCGGGCCATACCGACAACAACAGGATCAACGGCTTCAAGATGCGATGGATTCGCCGCCAGTTCAACATGTATTGATTTGCCGCTGGCTGCAGTGAACGTACCGGTTTGGCCTAAGTGATATTTCACATCGCCGGTACCTTGAATTGACTCCGGATCGATATTGCCTTCGAACTCATCAAAGAGCTGTTCGTACTTTTTGCCGACGATATTGACCAATACATTGAGACGACCACGGTGGGCCATACCCAATACCGCTGATTCCATATCGTGATCGGCCGCTTGAGAAAGAATGCTGTCGAGAAGCGGAATGGTGCTTTCGCCGCCTTCTAAACCAAAACGCTTTTGACCGAGGTACTTGGTGCCCAAAAAGCGTTCCAATGCCTCGGCGGCGTTCAACTTGTCGAGGATGCGCAGTTTTTCGTCGCGAGTTAATTCGAAGCGGACACCCTCAACTTGCTGCTGAATCCAAATTTTCTGCTCGGGATCCTGAATATGCATGTATTCAATACCGATGGTGCGGCAGTAGGCCGAGCGCAAAGTGTCGAGGATTTCGGCCAAGGTCATCTTTTGGCGACCGGCCATACCTAAAGTCAAAAATTCGCGATCTAAATCCCAGATGGTTAAGCCGTAATAAGCGGGATCCAATTCCGCATACAACTGATGTTCTTCAAGATTGAGCGGATCTAAATCGGCATCGAGATGACCACGTACGCGGTACATGTTCATTAAACGTTGGACCGCCAATTGCTTTTCCAACATTGTTTCCGGTTGGTCTGCCGGATTGACATCACGCGCCCAATCAACCGGTTCGTAAGGCAGTCCGAGTGAATCGAAGATTTCTTCGTAGAAACCATGTTCACCCATCAACAATTCTTGGATGCGCTTTAAAAAGAGTCCCGATTCGGCCCCTTGGATGATGCGGTGATCGTAAGTTGACGTCACCGTCATCACTTTGGAAAGACCGAGAGCAGCAATGGTGGCGGGATCGGCACCGCGGAATGCGGTGGGGTGATCCATTGAGCCAACACCAACGATGACACCTTGGCCCGGCATCAAGCGCGGCACTGATTGCACCGTTCCTAATGTGCCCGGATTGGTGAGCGAAACGGTGACACCGCTGAAATCATCCGGCGACAATTTATTGGAGCGCACTTTGCGCACTAAGTCTTCGTAAGCGTCAAAAAAACCAGCGAAATCTAAGGTATTTGCACGCTTAATGCAGGGGACTAGCAGCGATCGTGTTCCGTCGCCCTTATCGACATCAACTGCAATTCCTAAACCAATGTCTTCATGATGAATAACACATGGCTTGCCATCTTCATCGAGAGTGAACGTTGAATTCATCACCGGTGTGGCGTCAACAATGGCGCACACGATGGCATAACCAATGATGTGTGTGAACGAAACTTTGCCGGCTCGTGAACGCGACAAATAACCGTTAATCGATTTGCGGTTTACTTCAAGAAGTTTTGTTGGGACTTCACGGAAACTGGTGGCTGTTGGTACGGCCAAACTTGCTTCCATATTGGTGACAATGCGCGCAGCCGCTCCGCGTAATGGTGTGCGATTTTCGTCGGCCGGCGCGCTTTTCGGCGCAGCTGCCGGTGCGGCAGGAGCAGGAGCGGGTGATGCGGGTGATGCCGCGGTTGGTGTTGCAGCCGGTGCACTTACCGGCGCCGTTACGGGCGCGGCACCGTTCGGCGTGGCAACACCGGACGTTCCGGGTCGATACCCGCGAAAGAAGTCCTGCCACGACTCGCTCACGGAGTTCTGATCGCGCAGAAATTGTTCGTACATTTCGTCGATAAGCCACGCATTGGGGCCTACGGCGGCGGCGGAAAAAGGTGCATCGGACACGAGAAGTGAGCCTACCCATCTCAATTCGGTCCGTTGGCCGCCAAAGGGGATTTCGCCCAAGGTTTTTCTGGGACCGATAGATTCGGGGGCTGTGCGAATCGCCACGTGGAATGTGAACTCGTTGAAGGCCCGTCTGCCTCGGGTGGAACTCTGGCTGGCTGAGGCCGCGCCCGATGTTCTCTGTATGCAGGAAACAAAGATGGCCAATGACGCTTTTCCGCACGCAGAATTCGAAAAGTGGGGCTACGAAACGGTCCATTTCGGCGAAGGCCGCTGGAACGGGGTGGCCATTGCCTCTCGGATCGGAATTGCCAATGTCGTCCGAGGTTGGACTGATGGCGGGCCCGAGGATCCTGAAGCTCGCCTGCTTTGGGCTGATTGCGGCGACGTTCGGGTGGCGAGTGTCTATGTCCCCAACGGTCGGTCGTTGGATAATCCCCACTACACCTACAAGTTGGGTTGGCTAGCGCGGTTGCGTTCTCATTTAGAGAATGCGGAAGATGCATCGACGAGTTTGGCCATTTGCGGGGATTTCAATATTTGTCCCGATGATCGTGATGTGTGGAGCCCGAAAGAATGGGAAGGCAACACGCATGTCAGCCAACCGGAACGTGATGCGTTAACCGAATTAACGAGTTGGGGTTTACGCGATGTCTTCCGTGACCATCATGACGAAGGCGGACTCTTTTCGTTTTGGGATTATCGCGGCGGCGATTTTCATAAAGGTCGCGGATTGCGTATCGACTTCATAATGGCGACAAACGCGTTAGCGGATCGCTGCACCAGCGCAGTAGTTGATCGGGACGCTCGAAAGAACGGACCGAACGGAGAGAAGCCCAGCGATCATGCGCCGGTTGTGGCGGAGTTTTCATGACCGACAATCCCAATGAGATTTTCTCAACATTTGTGCAGGGCGATGTTCGTGAACGCGCCATTGATGAATTACGCATCGTCACTCCGCTTCAGCAAGCCCACCGACAAGTTGGTGACGCGCTTCGTCATTTAATGCGTGCTCTCGAACGAACAACGGCGAGCGAAGCAGAATTGGAACAGTTGGCGGCGGAAATTACTGCTTTGCAGTCAAGACTTCCGCAGATACCGGCCGCCGAATTTTTGGAAAACGCTAATAACAACCCGGCACATCGCTTGCGAGAACGCAGCCCATTTATTGGACGAGCCAATCCAATGTCATTGCCGTTAGAGATGACGTTTGGTCCCGACAAAGTAACGGCCACGGCCACGTTCGACACATTGTTTGAAGGCCCACCTAATTGTCTGCATGGTGGTTATATCGCCGGAATCTTCGACGAAATTATGGGCGCGGCGCAAACATATTCCGGCACCGCCGGTATGACTGGTCGGCTGACCGTTCACTACCGCAACCCAACTCCGCTTAATACAGAACTTTCGTTGACAGGTTGGTTAGAGAGTGTGAATGGCCGCAAAATCATTTGTCGCGGCACGTTGTATTCCGGTGACGTTTTATGCGCTGAGGCCGAAGGTTTGTTCATTGCTTTTGACGAAGGCCTCATTCGTTCCATGTTCGGTAAACCCGAAGATCGCGTCGATCCAACCGCGTCGTAATTAGGAAAACGAATTTACGATGGCAAAAATGTCGACGCCATAACGCGCCACTTTGCTTTTGCCTAAGCCATAAACCTGCTCAAGTTGCGATGGCGTGGTAGGTCGGTTGGTGGCAATTTCTACCAACGTGGCATCGTTGCAAATGATGAATGCCGGCGAACCTGCTTTGCGGGCAAGATCGGCTCGCCACGAACGCAGCGCATCGAAGAGATCACGATCGGTTTCGGCCAGTGTTTCGGGGTAGCGGGCCGGTCCGCGACCTTTTCCTTTAGTTGACGTCGTCGAACGAGAACTGCGGAGCGGCAATTTCGCTGGAGCGGCAGGACTGCGTTCGCCATTTTCAATATCGACTGGATCAAGACCTGCTTGTAAGGCGCGAATGACATCGTCGAGTTGCTCGAGGAATTCTGATGGCGAGCGATCCATCACCCGTTCACCGAACGTTCGTCGCAACGCATACGAGCAATTGAGATTTTTCTCGGCGCGGGTGAGTGCAACATAAAGAAGCCTTTTTTCTTCGGCCCAGGCCTCAGGAGTTTTGGCATAACTGATGGGTACGAATCCTTGTTCAAGGCCGGCAATATGCACTGTTGGCCATTCCAAACCTTTGGCCGAATGAAACGTGAGAAGTTCGACGGCATCTTCGTTTTTATCGGGTTGGTCGGCGCGCGTGGTTATGCGCAACCAGTGAACGAACTCGCGTGGTCCTCCGCTTGGCTCGATGCCAGCGAAATCATGACCAAGTTGAATAAGTGCTTCGATATTGGCGCGTCGTTCGGCGGCGCGCTCGGTTTCAACTTCTTCGCTTTGGGAAAGCGCTAAATCGTGAAGTACCTCGGAGAGGTCACCGCGGGCATTTTGCAGTTGCGTAACGGCCGCTTTGATTTCGGGCAGATCAAGAAACGGCAAAGAACCGCGAACCCGAAAGGGGATTTGTGCTGCCGTTAATGCTTCTTCGATCACCGCTAATTGCGCGTTCGTGCGCACCAAGACTGCTTGGGATGACCATGGTGTTCCAGGTGCGCGTGAGTCGCGTACGGCACGCGCAATTGCTTGAGCCTCGGCCGCATCAGTGGCGAATGAGCGCAAGTTTGGAATGGGACCATCGGGGCGCATTGATTGTTGTTTGCCGCCCGCATCAATATCGCCACCTGATCGCAACAGTGTGTTGGCCAAGGTAAGAACTTGGGGCGTGGAACGGTAATTACTGGTGAGTCTCAAAACGGTTGCATCGGGGTAATGAGTAGTGAAACTACGCAGCAGTTTTGGATCGGCACCGTTCCACGCGTAAATCGCCTGGTTGGGATCGCCGACGACACAGAGATCGTTGCGATCGGCGCGCCATTTTTCTAAGAGGGCAAATTGCAATGGGTTGACGTCTTGGAATTCATCAACAAAAAAATGGCCGAAGCGCCAACGCTGCACATCGGCGAACGCTTCGTCGGTTTCGAGATAATGAAGACAGACGCGCAACATGTCATCGAAATCGATGGCTCGTTTTTCTCGACGATGTTTTTCGTAACGCTCATACACCGATGCACATTGCGTGAATGAAACGGGCGGTGTTCGTCCCGCTTTTTGCGCTTGTTCGGCGTAGTTTTCGGGAGTGATCATGCGCGCCTTTGCCCATTCGATTTCGGCAATGAAATCAAGGGCGGGTGTTGAGCGTTCGCTGCTATTTAAAAGTGGCGCCAGAAATGACGCTTTGCGCGTAAGCAGAGTTGGCGGATTAATGGAACGCTCGGCCCAATAGGTGCGTAATTGCGCGTAGGCAACGGCGTGGAACGTTCCGGCAGCAATGCGATCACGTAAACCAAATGCCCGCAGTCGCGAGGAAAGTTCGCCGGCAGCTTTACGTGTGAAGGTGAGGGCTAAAACTTTCGAAAGATCAAGTGTGTTTTGATAAGCGCGGTAAGCGATGCGAGTTGTGAGAACTCGCGTTTTTCCGGAGCCTGCTCCCGCCAGAATGCAAAGGGGAGCAGCCTCAGATGTGACCGCCGTGAGTTGTTCGGGGTTCAGGCGATCTAACTGGAGGTGATCAGGTGAGGGTGATTGCACTGGGAAGATTCTTTAATGGTTTTCGAGTGGTTCGCGACTAATTCGCGACTACTTCGCGACTACTTCGGTAGTGGGTGGTGGACTGTCCCTAGACCGTACACAGGTCTAGGGACAGTGAAACGAGTACGGTGGATCTATGCCTTATCCCCAAGATGCCTTGCATGACCATGAGGAATTAATCCTTGATTTGCACCCTCATTGGTGGTTTTTCGCCAAGTCGGCTGGTGTCCTGGCCGTCGCCGTCGTGGTGTGGCTGTTTGCCCTGCTGAATGGTTGGCCCAGTTGGTTGCAATCGATTTTCGGCATCGTGGTGTTAGTTGGATTGGTGTGGGTAGGCGAGCGTTATATCCGTTGGGTGAGTACTCACTTTGTTTTGACTTCCGATCGTGTGATTTATCGCAGCGGCATCATTGCGAAACATGGAATCGAAATTCCGCTTGAACGCATCAACACGATTTTCTTTCATCAACGCATTTTCGAGCGGATGTTTGGTTTAGGCGATTTAGAAATCGAATCGGCCTCGAAAGATGGCGCGCAACGTTTTGAGGACATTCAAAATCCGAGCGCAGTGCAAAACGAGATTTATAAACAAATCGAAGCGAATGAATCGAAAACGGCCGATCGCATTGTCAGCGGTATTAATTCGCAACATACGGCGCCGGCCGCAACTTCCATCCCTGATCAGATTGCGCAACTTTCGCAATTGCGTGATCAAGGCGTTTTAACTGAAGAAGAATTTCAGGCCAAGAAAAACGAATTACTCGGTCGTATGTGATCGGCTTAATTGCCGGCGTGTTGTAATCCATCGGCGGGGCGCGAAAGCCATCCTCGTCCGCTTAAAGCGGCGGGATCGCTAATCGATCCGCGCTCACAAAGAGCAACGACGCAACCGCCGAAGCCGGCGCCGGTGAGACGGGCGCCGTAAACGCCCGGTTGTGTGCGGGCCAAAGCAACAAGGTTGTCGAGTTCGGGACGAGAAACTTCATAGTCAACTCGGAGTGATTCATGACTTTCGTTCATGAGTTGACCAAGTTGGCGTTTATCGCCGCCACGAAGAGCATTGGTGGCATCAATGACGCGTGCACATTCGGTAATGACATGACGAGCGCGTTGTTGATCAACGATGTCGAGTTTTTGTAACTCATTTAAAGAAAGCTGCGGTACCGGTCCTAACGTGGCCGTAACTCGTTCAATACTTTGGCGTCGTTCGTCATAGGCCGACTCCGCTAAAGAACGTTCCAATTGTGAATCGATGATCCAAAACTCAATATCGTCAGGAACGGGAACGGCGGTGGTCGTGCCGGCACCGAAATCAATGAAGAGCGCGTGATCTTTGCGTCCGTAGGCAATGGTGAGTTGATCAAGCAATCCGCAACGCACACCAGCGGCCAAAAATTCCGATTGTTGGGCAGCCAAAACCAGATCGGACAATGTCACCTCCGGACAAAGAGCCGAACCGGCAGCCATGGCCAAGGCGGCGCTTGACGAAAGACCGGCCCCAACCGGAATGCTTGACGTAATGCTTCCGGAAAATCCTTGGAGTTGGTAACCCTGCCGTTGTAAGGCTGCTCCAACAGCGGCGACCCGACGTAACCATTGCGGTTCGATTGATGCGCAATCTTCACATTCGTGCAGAGTGAAAGCGGCTGATTGTTTGGAGTAATTGCTTTGTAATTCAACAACGTCGGTTTGGCGCGTAAAGGTCAATTGCAAGTGTTGATCGATAGCGCAGGCTAAAGAAAAACCATCGGCGTAATCAGTGTGGTCGCCGATGATGTTAAGCCGACCGGGTGCAGAAACTATTTCCATTTACAACTCGCGTAATTTCGCGGCGGCGGCAGCGGGATCGATGGGATTAAACCAAATGCCACTACCAAGTTCACCGGCGGCAACAAAACGTGCGGTTTGGGGTGCGCGCCAGATTGGTGCGAAATGAAGATGAACCGGAATGTTGTAGATATCGACCTGAGTTGGCTTTTGGTGAATCCACATCATGTACGGCATCGCAGCGGCGAAAAGTGCGTCATAGCGGCGAGTGATTTCCCGAAGAACGTTGGCTAAATCATCTCGCTGTGCGTTGTTAAGGGAAGGTAAATCAAAAACGTCATCTTGCGGGACGACGATTAACTCGTACGGCCACATGGCAGCAGTGGGAACCCAGGCTTTCCAATGCGTTGATGCGATGGCGATTTGCGCTTCGGGACAATCGCTCCAATTTTGTTGAACATTTTCTTGTTCAGCGATGACGGCCGGTGGAACAATTTCGAACGCATAAATCTGTCCATGCGGGTGCGAAATAGTTGCGCCCACTTCAGCGCCGCGATTTTCGAAAATTAAGACATAGGCAATCGAAGGATCAGCCGAGAGTGCCGTGGTGCGCTCGGCCCATAAATCAACGACGAGACGCGCTTGTTGTTCGCTTAATTGTGCAAATGATGCGTCATGGTCGCTCGTATAGAGAACGACTTCGGCATGTCCCGCTGGTAGCGGAGGCCAGCGATTAGGAAAAGCCAATACCTCATAAGGGTCAGAAGCCTCTTGACCGCCTGGGCAAAAAGGGCAATCGCTCGCCGGAAGATTGGGCCGATCCTGACGCGCCGGCACGATACGGGTTATGCCGCCATTGAGTTGATCACGGCGGTAGTTCGGATCGTCCATGGCCGAACGGTAGCCGGACCGCTTGACCTTGGCAGCAGGGCAGGCGAGCATGGGCTTATGCGCGCACAGGTAAATGGAATTGAAATTGAATACGAAACCATGGGCGATCCTGCCGATCCGCCGTTATTAATGGTGCATGGGTTGGGCTGCCAGTTGAACTGGACGCCATCAGGTTTCTTGCATGGACTTGTTGACCGCGGCTTCTACGTCATTGTTTATGACAATCGCGATGTTGGTCTTTCCACCAAGATTCCAACGAACGGCGATCCGACCGAACAAATCGGCATGTACTTAGAAGGCAAACCGATCGAGGCGGCCTATCAGATTGCCGATATGGCGGCAGATGGTTGGGGACTTCTCGATGCTTTAGGTATCGAGCGCGCTCATATCGTGGGTGCGTCGATGGGCGGCATGATCGTGCAGCAAATGGCGATCGCCAATCCCGATCGCACGATTTCTTTAACTTCGATTATGTCGACCACCGGTAGTCCTGACGTTGGACAACCAACGGCGGAAGCAATGGGCGTTTTGTTGGAACCGGCCGCGCAAGAACGTGAGGCGTATATCGAACAAGCTGTCCGGGCATCTGCGGTTTTAGCCGGTCCAGTTCACTTCGAACCCGAATGGATTCGCGAACGCGCAGCCATGGCATTTGATCGATCGTTCTATCCGCAAGGTGTTGCCAATCAATTGTTGGCGATTGTTTCTTCTCCGCCGCGTGATGAACATTTGGCCGAGTTGGATTTACCGGCCTTAGTTATTCATGGCGATATTGATCCGCTGGTAACGATTTCGGGTGGCGAGCGCACAGCCGAATGTTTACAACGAAGCGAATTTTTAGTTCTGGAAGATATGGGTCATGACCTTCCCAAGTTCTATTGGTCAACCATGATTGAGAACATCACGTCTTTAGCTGTTCGTTCTCGTCTGTAAACCACCGCATTACGCAGAAAGGAAAGTTCATGGGACCGCTCACTGGTGTGCGCGTTGTTGAAATCGCGGGTATTGGACCAGGTCCATTTGCCGCCATGATGTTGGCCGATATGGGTGCCGATGTCATTCGTGTTGATCGTTCATCGGCGGTTTATGGCGGTGATCCGTCAACACCGCCGGCCGACGTTATGAATCGTGGACGTCGCTCTATTGCCGTTGATTTAAAAAATCCGGCGGGTGTCGAAACTGTTTTGCAGTTAGTTGAAAATGCGGATGCGTTAATTGAAGGTTTTCGTCCCGGGGTAACGGAACGTTTGGGTATCGGCCCCGATGCATGTTTGGCCCGTAATCCCAAATTGATTTATGGACGTATGACTGGTTGGGGACAGTTCGGACCGATGGCGCCGATGGCTGGTCACGACATGAATTACATCGCCATTGGCGGTGCGCTGGGAGCGATCGGTCGACCGAATGAAAAGCCGCAACCACCATTGAATTTGATTGGTGATTTCGGCGGCGGCGGCATGTTGTTGGCCTTTGGTATTGCCTGCGGAATTATCGAAGCGCGCACTTCCGGTAAAGGTCAGGTTGTTGATGCGGCCATGACCGACGGAACAGCGGTGCTGACAACGTTTATTCATGGCTTTATGGCCATGGGTATTTGGCGTGATGAGCGCGGCACCAACATGCTCGACACCGGTGCGCATTATTACGAGGTGTATGAATGCTCCGACGGAAAGTTTCTTTCGGTGGGAGCAATCGAGCCGCAGTTCTACGCCGAGTTATTGCAAAAAACTGGTTTGGAAGGTGATCCGGAATTTGCGCGCCAAAACGATCGTGCTCTTTGGCCGAAACTGAAAGAACGTTTGGCTGCCGTTATCGCCACGAAAACTCGTGATGAATGGGCAGAAATTTTCGATGGTTCCGATGCGTGTGTTGCGCCGATTCTTTCCATTAGTGAAGCGCCGCAACATCCTCATAACGTTGCCCGCCAGACGTTTGTAAATGCTCATGGCGTTGTGCAACCCGCTCCGGCACCGCGTTTCTCCCGCACCGAGCCGTCGTTACAACGACCGCCGGCGCATCCCGGGCAACATACCGATGAAGTTTTGTCGGAATGGGGAGTTGCCAATGCTGATCAATGCGCGAAATTGCGCGAGGTTGGCGCAATCGCGTGACGTCTCTAGGCTCAAAGCAATGACCACTCTTGTTTGTTTTCACGCGCATCCCGATGACGAAGCAATTGCCACTGGTGGCACGATGACATTGGCGGCGCGTAACGGCCATCAAGTGGTGTTAGTCGTGGCTACGCGTGGCGAACAAGGCGAACCGCAACCTGGTGTTTTGGAACCGGGAGAAGAACTCTGGACCCGTCGGGTTCAAGAAACGCATCAAGCGGCCGAAATTATGGGCCTGCATCGAGTTGAATTTTTGGGTTACGAAGACTCGGGAATGATGGGCGAGCCCACTAACGAAAACCCCGCATGTTTTTGGCAGGCCGATGTCGAACAGGCTGCGCAGCGCTTAGCGGCAATCCTCACCGAAGTTTCGGCTGATGTTTTAACTATTTACGATTCGCATGGCGGTTACGGGCATCCCGATCACATTCAGGTGCATCGAGTGGGAAAGCGGGCGGCAGAAATTGCCGGCGTGGAAAACGTCTTTCAATCCACGATGAATCGCGATCAAATTTTGCGTCAGATGGCGCAGAGAAAAGAACTCTTCGAAGAATTTGCCGACGAATTCGAAGAAGAAATTGAAGGCGAATTGGCTGAGCAAGTTGAGCGGCGCCGACAGGCTGCTGAGGCGGGAACATTTGGTTCTCCGGAAGCGGTCATTACACACGCGATCAATGTTCGTTCCGCCATAAGCGAAAAGCGCGCCGCTATGGCTGCTCATCGCAGCCAAATTGGTCCTGATTCGTTCTTTTTCAAAATGCCCGACGAGGTGTTTACCGAAACATTCGGCACGGAATGGTTTATCGATCTTCATTCGACTCGTGGTGAGTCGGATCCTTTCGGCGAAGCGATTGTTTCGTAAAGAACGCTGATCTTTTAATCGCTGAAATTGATTGTTTCGATTCCGGCCAGTGGTCCGGCGCCGCGAAAAACATGTCGCTGTTCATCCGAACGAACGACAAGAGCCGAACCCGAAAACTCTTGTTGGGTAAGTAAGTCAGTCATTCTGATCTGACATGGCGCCAGTTCAAAAGCGGCGCCGGGAACGGTAATGGCAACGCATTCCCAATCTTCTTCTTTAATTTCGGCGCGGCGCACTACAACGAGATCTGCACTCATCAAGATCATTTCATCGCCATTCACCCATACTGATTCGAGGGTGAAGTTCACCGCCTGCACTAGTTGGCGCCCGTGGTGGTCAAAATTTCGACACCGTCTTCGGTAACCAGCACCGTGTGTTCGAACTGGGCAGTGCGACTGCCATCGGCAGTGACGGCAGTCCAGTCATCATCCCAAATGCGATGTTGACCAGTGCCCATTGAGATCATTGGTTCGATAGTGAAGATCATTCCGGGCTCCATAAGCGTGGTGAAGCGCGGTTCAAAATAATGCGGTATTTGCAAGTCGGTATGAAACTGCTCGCCAATTCCATGTCCCACAAAAGCTCGTACAACTTCATAACCATGGGTATTGGCATGTGTTTCGATTGCTTTTCCAATATCGCTAAATGGTCGACCGGGTTGTACGGCGGCAATTCCAAGATCGAGGCATTGCTTCGTAACTTCGACTAATCGTTTCGACGCTTCATCAACTTGACCAACGAAATAGGTGGCATTGGTGTCACCGTGAACTCCGTTGATGTAAATGGTGACATCAAGATTCACAATGTCGCCGTCGACTAAGGCGCGGTCGTCGGGAATTCCGTGACAGATAACTTCGTTGACCGAAGTGCAAAGAGATTTGGGGTAGCCGCGGTAATTCAGCGTGCTTGGGTAACCGCCGCGATCGATATAGGCCTGATGCACGATTGCATCGATTTCATCGGTGGTGACGCCAGGGGCAATTGCGGCGGCACCAATTTCCAAAACTTCAGCGGCCAGACGACCGGCGATGCGCATCTTTTCGATGATCTCCGGACTCTTGATGCGGTCTTCGGGACGACGGACTACTTGACCGGTGTCGGCATATGGGGGCCGAACGATCTCGGCAGGAACAGTGCGCATTGGACTTATCCGACCCGGACGCAAACGTTCGGAACTATTGCGATGGCACCGCTTAAATTTTTGGCCGCTTCCGCACCAACACGGATCATTCGCTTTTAACACAAGGGAAAGTCTACGGCTGCGGCTGCGATTCTCTTGCCGCGGATTGGCGTAAAGCCTCGGCGGCGGTCACGATAGGTACATGACATTGCTATGTCGACATGCTCTTTTGTCCGCCGTCACCCGAATTCACCAATGGGATAGGTGATTTTCGTGTTGTACGACATTCACTCCCATTTCGCCTGGTTCATGATCATCGCTAATGGCTTGGCCGGCGTTTGGCTTTTGGCGGCCAATTGGCTCGAATCATTGCGAACACGGGCCATGTGGTGGTTCGTTGTGGCCGCGCAGGTATCAATTTTCATTCAAGTGGCATTTGGCGTTGGCATGGTTGCCGGCCAAGGCATTGAGGCACCGCAGTTCCATATGTTCTATGGATTCGTTGCCATCGTTGCCGTCGCCATTTTGTATTCGTACCGAACACAACTCAGCCATCGCCTGTATTTGTTATACGGACTTGGCAGTTTGTTTTTGATGGGACTTGGTATCCGAGCAATGTTGGTCGGCCAAGTCTGAGTTGTTATTCAGCCAGACGCTTTTCAAGTTCGCGCAGTTCGTCGCGCAACTCTGATGGCAATTGCGAACCGATTGAATCGTAATGAGCTTCAATCTGCGGAATTTCGGCGCGCCATGCATCGTTGTCAACCGACAACAACGTGGTCATGGTGTCGGCATCGATATCAAGGCCATTGATATCGAGGTCGGCCGGAGTGGGGACACGACCAATGGCGGTATCAACTGCGCCGGCTTTTCCTTCGAGACGTTCCACAATCCACTTCAGAACGCGTGAGTTCTCGCCAAAGCCTGGCCATAAGAACGAACCATCGTCACCCTTACGGAACCAGTTAACCCAGAACAACTTGGGCAACTTGCTGGCGTCAGTGGCATTACCGATCTTCAACCAATGATTGAAGTAGTCGCCCATGTTGTATCCGCAGAACGGGAGCATGGCGAACGGGTCGAAACGCAATTCGCCGATGGTGCCGGCGGCGGCCGCGGTCTTTTCTGACGACATGATCGAACCGAGGAAGACGCCTTGTTGCCAGTCGTAAGACTCGGTCACCAATGGAACATTGGTGGCGCGACGTCCGCCGAAAAGAATGGCGGAAATCGGAACACCAGCGGGGTCTTCCCATTCGGGAGCAATTGACGGGCATTGTGATGCGGGCGCAGTAAAACGCGCATTGGGATGAGCGGCGGGCGTTCCCTTTTCGGGAGTCCAATCTTCGCCTTTCCAATCGATCAAGTGCGCAGGCGCTTGGTCGGTGAGGTCTTCCCACCACACGTCGCCATCATCGGTGAGCGCGCAGTTGGTGAAGATGGAGTTGCCATCTACCGAATGCAACGCGTTCATATTCGACTTTTCCGAAGTTCCCGGAGCAACACCGAAGAATCCTGCTTCGGGATTGATGGCATAAAGACGACCATCAGCGCCGAACTTCATCCAGGCAATATCGTCACCAACGGTTTCAACTTTCCAACCCGGCAATGTTGGGATCAGCATCGCCATATTGGTTTTTCCGCATGCCGACGGGAATGCCGCAGCAACATATTTCTTTGTGCCTTCCGGCGAGGTCAGACCGAGGATGAGCATGTGCTCAGCCATCCAACCGTTATCGCGCGCCATGGTGGAAGCGATACGTAATGCAAAACACTTTTTGCCTAAGAGCGCATTGCCGCCGTAACCCGATCCGTACGACCAAATTTCGCGCGTCTCTGGGAAATGAACGATGTATTTGTTTTCGGCATCGCACGGCCACGGAACATCTTGTTGTCCGTCAGCTAAGGGCATGCCAACGGAATGCACACATGGCACCCAGTCGCCGTTGCCAAGCACGTCTAACGCGCCTTGACCCATGCGGGTCATGATGCGCATGTTGACGGCCACATACGCCGAGTCAGAAAGTTGCACACCGATATGAGCAATCGGCGAACCAAGCGGGCCCATTGAAAATGGAACCACGTACATGGTGCGGCCCTTCATGGCACCGCGATAAAGAGAAAGAAGTTCGGCTTTCATTTCTGCCGGCGGACGCCAGTTGTTGGTTGGGCCCGCGTCGATTTCGCGTTCTGAACAAATGAATGTGCGATCTTCAACGCGTGCAACGTCACCCGGGTCAGATAACGCCAAATAACTATTGGGTCGCTTTGCTTCGTTCAACGTGCGGAATGTTCCACCAGCAACAAGTTCGCCGCATAAACGGTCGTACTCTTCTGCTGATCCATCGCACCAGTAAACGGAATCAGGTTGCAAGACTTCACGCCATTGCTCAACCCAATCAATAAGTTTCTGGTTAGTGGTGGTACCGGCCATGGTTCCTCCGACATCGTTGTCGAATTCCGCCGAAGCGGAGTGGGGGATGGGATGTTCTCAACTTTGGGTTGAGAACATTTGAATAGGTTAAGCGTAGAGGATCAGTTGCCCGGAACGATCCTCGAACTAGCCCTGAGGATGTTGCACAGAGCCAGGGTGGGGCTGGGCGAATCCGGGGGTTCCCATATCGACTTCCGAACCCATACGGAATCGTGTGGCCAAGCCATTTTCAACGTCAAAAACAACTCGCTGGCCTTGACGCAACATGCGAAAAACTGAACCCTCAATCGCTTGACGGGTGAATTCATAATCATTGAGATCGGTGTCACAGATAACTGTTCCGACACCTGATACTGGATCCCAGGATTTAATGACGCCTTGCATGGCTATCAGCGAGCAGCCTTGACGACTTTGCCGGCCTTAATGCATGACGTACAAACATTGACGCGCTTGGTGGAGCCGTTGACTACGGCGCGAATGCGTTGAATATTCGGGTTCCAGCGACGCTTGGTGCGGCGATGGGAGTGGCTCACGGCCATACCAAATGATGGGCGCTTTCCACAGACCTCGCATACTGCTGCCATGCCGTCAACTCCTTCGACAAACGGACGCCGAATGGTAGCAGCCCCGCCCTCGAGACCCAATTCCGGAGGAGGAATTCCAACTCGACACCCCGCCGGTGGCTCCTAGATCGGTAGTCTCTCGGATGTGTCAATGGTTCTGAGCCTGACCGCTAGCGATCTGCGGGCCCTTGTAAACGGTTATGCCGACCTTCTCGCGGCCCATCGTGAGTCGATTAACCGACTCAATGTTTATCCCGTGCCCGACGGCGATACCGGAACCAACATGGCGTTGACCTTGGCGTCAGTGGCGACCGAGTTGGAAAGCGCCGGCGAGGATCTGCAATCAATTTGTCAGGCGATAGCTCATGGTTCGCTGATGGGTGCGCGCGGAAATTCCGGCGTCATCCTTTCGCAAATCTTGCGTGGCGTTGTTTCGGTGGTGCGCGAAGCAAATGAAGTTGACGGAAATGTTTTGGCCAACGCTTTAGAAGAAGCCACGACTGCGGCCTATGGCGCGGTCATGAAACCAGTTGAAGGAACGATCCTTACGGTTATTCGTGTGGCATCAGAAAGTGCGCGTACCGCAGCGGATGCTGGCGAAAATTTGGCCGGTGTTTTAGAAGCAGCACAAGCCGGCGGTTATGAAGCCTTAGCACGTACACCCGAACTGTTACCGGTATTGCGTGACGCCGGTGTTGTTGATTCGGGCGGTACCGGATTGATGTTGTTATTTGATGTTGCTCTCAACATTGTTACGGGACGACCGTTGCCTGAAGCCGAAGATGTTGGCGGCGCGTCGGCCGAATTTTTGGCCGCCTTTGAATCGGCGCATGGTGAAGGCGCGCATGATGGATCTTTAGCGGGGCTGCGTTATGAAGTTATGTACTTCCTAGAAGCGCCCGACGAATCAGTTCCTGGTTTTAAAGATATTTGGGCCACGCTCGGCGATTCGATTGTTGTGGTCGGCGGCGACGGAATTTGGAATTGTCATATTCATACCGATGACATTGGCGCAGCCATTGAAGCCGGTATGGATGTTGGTCGTCCGCGTTCAATTCGCGTGACTGACTTATTAGAAGAAGTAGAAGAAGAACGTTGGGTGCGCGAAGCAACACCGATTATTCCGGAACCAACAACAACGCAAGATCCCGTTTCATGCGCAGTTGTTGCCGTTTCGGTTGGCGACGGTATTCGCCGCATTTTCCATTCGCTGGGTGTGCAGGTTGTAGTTACGGGCGGTCAAACAATGAACCCGTCAACGGCACAACTTTTAGAAGCAGTGGAAGCAGCCCCGGCAAACGAAGTGATCTTGCTGCCCAATAACAAAAACATCATTCCGGTGGCTGAGCAGGTCGATGCCATGACGCAAAAAACAGTGCGCGTGGTTCCTACCCGTGGGGTGGCCGAAGGCTTTGCTTCGCTGTTGGCCTATGACCCCGAAGCGGCCGTTGACGACAACGCCGGTGGAATGACCGATGCCTTCAGCAATGTTGTGGCCGGTGAAATAACGCGCGCCGTGCGCGAATCCAGCAGTGAGCGGGGACCGATCTCAGAAGGCGATTGGCTCGGTATCAGTCGTGACGGAATCTTGGCGGTGGCGCCCGATATCGCGCTCGCCGGCGAAGAACTTTTGCGGGAATTGATTACCGACGATCACGAAATTGTCACGATTATCGAAGGTGAAGGTGCCACGGCAGCGGCCACGCGCCATTTCGAAGTTTGGGTGCATGACCACCGGCCCAATTGTTCGGTGGAAATTCATCATGGCGGGCAACCGCTCTACCCCTATTTATTCGGTATCGAATAAATAGTCGGCGAAATGGCCAAGCCCCTTTCGTATTTTCAAAGCGTCAACGTCGAAGAATTGCGCGGAGTTGGTGAGAAAAAAAAGGCAGCGCTGAAGAAACTTGGCGTCAACAACATTTTTGATGTCCTGACGTATTACCCGCGCCGTTATATCGACCGAACAAATCAAGCGTCGATTGCCGATTTACATGTTGGTGAGGAAGCGACGATTTTGGTTGAAGTGGAGAAAGTTTCATCGCGACGTACGCGCAACGGTCGCGTCATGGTGAATGCCACGGTGACTGATGGTTCGGGTCGACTCGCCGTCACGTTTTTCAATCAACCATTTCGAGAACGGCAATTAGCGACCGGTAATGATGTGGTGCTTTTTGGAAAATTAGAAGTGTTTAATGGCCGTCGCACGATGACCAATCCGATTGTGGATTTGGTTGGTAATAAAACGGCGCGCATTGTTCCGGTCTATCCACAATCGGAGAAGTCAGGATTAATGACATGGGACCTTTCGCGCATTTGTGAAGAAGCAGTGCGGCGCGCGCGAGAAATTGAAGATCCCGTTGATGAAAAATTTCTGGATGAATTTGATCTGATAGATCGCACAGCAGCATTTCATGGCATCCATCTTCCCGAAACAATGGAAGAAGTTGCTGCGGCGCGAAAGCGATTGGTCTTCGACGAACTTTTACGCGTGCAATTAGAACTCGTGCGACGCAAACGGGAAATAGAAAGTTCACAACTGGGGATCGCACATCAACTAACGGGAGATTTAGTTTCCGCTTTTCATTCGTCGTTGCCGTATGCCTTAACCGGCGCGCAAGCGCGAGTTATTGAAGAGATTTTCACCGATCTGCAAAAGCCGGCACCGATGCATCGCTTATTGCAAGGAGATGTAGGCGCCGGTAAGACGGTGGTGGCGGTATCGGCCATGTTGGCTGCCGTGGAAAGCGGTCACCAAGGAGCAATGATGGCGCCAACCGAAGTTCTGGCCGAACAACATTTCGCCAGTATTCGCGCGTTATGCGCCGCGATGACAATTAGCGATTCGTCGAATTCAACCCTCTTTGATGAGCGTCATTTACGCATCGAATTACTGACCAGTCGAACGACCGCCGCGCAACGACGCAAAATTTTGTCGGATCTAGAAGCGGGATCAATTGACATCATTATCGGCACTCATGCGCTTTTGCAGTCCGATATTCAATTTCGTTCGTTGGGTGTCGTGGTGATTGATGAACAGCATCGTTTTGGCGTTGAACAACGTGATGCATTGCGTCAGAAAGGTACGGATCGCACTCCCGATGTCCTAGTTATGACCGCCACTCCAATTCCGCGCACGGCTGCCATGACCGTTTATGGCGATCTTGATGTGTCGGTTCTTGACGAGATGCCACCGGGTCGAACGCCGATTCATACTGTTTGGGCGCAGTCACCACTGGAAGAAACGCAAATGTGGACCAAGGTGCGCGAACAAGTGGCGGCGGGATTTCAGGCATATGTGGTCTGTCCGCTCATTGATGAATCGGAAAAGTTAGAAGTTCGTTCAGCGCAGGAAACTTTTGACGAATTGCAAAATGGCGAACTACGCGAGATGCGCTTAGCGCTTTTGCATGGACGGATGTCGTCGGATGAAAAAGATGATGTCATGGCGAAATTCCGCAACGGATCAATAGATGTAGTGATTGCCACCACCGTGATTGAAGTAGGTGTTGACGTTCCGAATGCAACTGTGATTGTGATTTTGGATGCCGCTCGTTTTGGTATGGCGCAACTTCATCAGTTGCGCGGTCGTGTTGGTCGCGGTATTGCGGAATCTTTTTGTTATTTGGCGGGGGAGGCCTCGACCGACGAAGGTAAAACGCGACTGGGTGCGATCGTGCAAAGCACGGACGGATTCGCGCTGGCGGAAATTGATCTCGATATTCGGGGCGAAGGCACGATCATGGGCCAGCGACAAAAAGGTCAAAACGATTTGAAATTGGCATCGTTGCGTCGCGATCGCGAATGGGTGGAAAAAGCCAGAGCAGCCGCGATTGCGATTTTGGATGCTGATCCACAGTTAGATCGACACGAGTCGTTACGGGATGAAATTGACGAAGCCTTTAGTGAGAGTGATGTCGACAATCTTCTAAAGGGTTAATTGTGCTTTCGGGTAAAACCGACTTCCGGGCCAGTTCAAATGCGATCTAGTCGTTGCTTTCATCCTCGGGCACGACAATGTCGAACCGTTCGTTGCAATCGGGGCAACGAAATGCAACGACGTCACCAGGTTCCCATCCATCTTCGGGCGGGTAGGAAAGTGGTCGCAGACCGCCACCGCAGTCGATACATGTCATCGGTGGATCATTAAGGTCACGAGCCATAGTTGAACCCTAGAACTCTTTTGCTCGTAGGTCGGGTACGTTCATGTCATGAGGGTGATCGCGGGATCGGCGCGAGGAAGAAAACTTGAATCGCCAGCGGGCTCGGCCACGCGACCAACTGGCAATCGCGTGCGTGAGGCGATTTTCAATTCGCTTGTTTCGCTTGACGTTGTCAATGATGCGCGTGTTATCGATCTATTTGCCGGCACTGGTGCACTCGGTATCGAAGCGCTTTCACGGGGCGCGCAACATTGTGTGTTTATTGAGACCGATCGACAGGCCCGACAAATCGTCGAACGAAATTTGGAGAACACGCAGTTACGCGCGCAAGCAACGATTGTCGGGGAGAAATGCGAACAATGGCTCGCCTCCGCAACTTCCGAGTTTGATGTGGTCTTGGCTGACCCTCCGTACTCCTATGGTCAAGACGAATGGTCAAAACTTTTTGCATTGCTCGCACCGCGGGCTGCTCGGGCTGTGATCGTTTGCGAGTCCGATTCGGTGGTGCCAGTGCCGAATGGGTGGTATGCCCAAAAGGAGAAGTGGTATGGGGGTACGCTCATAACTGTCCTCTGCCCTCTTGAAAACTCGGAGCTTTCGTGACGCGCGTGCTTTATCCGGGATCCTTTGATCCGATTCATAACGGACATCTCGAGATCGTCGAAACTGCATCGCGCATCTTTGACACCGTGGTAGTGGCCGCAGTGCGGAACCCGCAAAAAGGCGAGCCACTTTTTACTTTGCAAGAGCGTCAGGAAATGTTGGAAGAGTCAGTTGCTCATCTGCCCAACGTTGAAGTCACGATGTTCGCCTCATTGGTTGTCGATCTCGCACGGGAAATGAAGGCTGACCTCATCGTCAAAGGCTTGCGAGCAGTTTCTGATTTCGAATCTGAACTGCAAATGGCGCAGATGAATCAGAAGATCTCCGGTGTGCACACACTCTTTATTCCATCAACATCAGGCAATTCGTTTCTTGCCTCCAAACTTCTTCGAGAAATCACTCGATTCGGCGGTGACGTCAGCGCCATGGTTCCGCCACCAGTAGCCAAGCGACTGCAGGAGAAATACTCATGAGTTACGACGACTCCTTTGACGACGAACTCGATCTCACCCCGCCACCGGTCGGTTCGCAGTATCACCCGGCCGAGACCGAGGACATCCTTCTGACGTTGCGCGAAACCATTGAAAATGCACGTCCGGTTCCATTGTCGGCTTCGTCGATGATTTCAAAGGAAGATGTCATCGCCCTCATCGACGACGCGCTCGAATCGCTTCCCGAAGAATTGCGGGCGGCGCGTTGGTTGCTGAAGGAACGAGAAGATTTTCTGGCTCGTACCCGTCATCAAGCCCAGGAAATCATTGAAGAAGCTCGTATGCAGGCCGAGCGCATGGTGCAACGAACCGAAGTCGTAAAAGCCGCTGAACAACGCGCATATGAGATTGTTGATGCGGCCGAGGCCGATGCTCGCCGTTTGCAACATGAAGTTGAGGACTTCTGCGATCAAAAACTTGCCAGTTTCGAAATCGTGTTGGAACGAACCATGAAATTGGTGGGTGCCGGGCGCGCCAAACTGCAAGGAACAAATCTCCTGGCTGAAGCGGCGGCTGCGCATGCGCCGACATCATCGCCTGACGATCCAATCGTTGCTCCGCTCGAACGTTCGGGTGGCGTGTACGACGAACTTTCTCAACTAGAAGCACCGTCGAGCGCGCCCAATTTTTATGATGAAGAAGAAGGCGGCACGCTCCATCAGATGGAACGTCGCCCTGCGCCAGCGCCGCAAAATTACGGCAGCAGTTCAGCCGCCTACAGCAATGAGTATGACGACGATTTCGATGATGAGTACGACGACGAGTACGACGACGACTATGACGATTATGAAGATGGGCAATTGCAATTTGAAAAACCGCAACGTCCACGGTTAACCGTTGTTGACGATCGTTATTCAACTCTTCCGCCGCCGCCCGCTTCGTCGTCACCTGAATCAACGTTCTTCGATCAAGATCTTTCGTAGTCATGACGCGCCGCCCGCTTCGGGTCGGCATTGCCGACCTTCGACGACATCCGGGAACGCGTCGTCGGTTTCATGAAACGGTGACGTTTTCAGGTATTGAAATTTCGACGGCATCGGTGCCGGATGACGCACCGATCGATGTTGATCTCGAATTGGAGACACTAAGTAACGGACTCGTGGCCGAAGGCACCTTGCAAGTGCCGTGGCGCGGGGAGTGTCGTCGCTGTTTACAAATGGTTGATGGGCTTTCCAATGTGAAAGTGAAAGAAATCTTCGAACCCACGCCGACCGAGGGGGAGACCTACCCGATGAGCGAGGACATTGTTGATCTCGAGCCCATGGTGCGTGATGCGGTGTACCTCGCGTTACCGCTCGCCCCTTTATGTTCCGCCGATTGTGCCGGCCCAGCACCCGAGTCATTTCCCACCGGTCCCGAGCGGATTGAGGAGTCAGAAAGGGCGCCGGATCCCCGCTGGGCGGCCCTTTCTGAACTGCACTTCGAAAAATCCGACGACGACGAGTAAGGTGACTCGTCCGTCTCGCCCCCGACACAGGATCGACAATGGCTGTACCCAAGAAGAAAACCTCGAAAGCTAAGTCCCGCAGCCGTCGTGCTTCGGCTTGGCGTATCCAAACTCCCGCCCGTTCAACTTGCTCACGCTGTGGAGCAGTGAAGCGTCCGCATGTTGTTTGCGGAAATTGCGGTTGGTACAACGGCCGTCAAGCCATCGACGTCGACTGATAACTAATGCTTCCCATCGCAGTTGACGCCATGGGAGGCGATTACGCACCAGACGAAATTGTCAAAGGTGCAATCGCAGCGGCGGAAGAACTTGATGTACCGGTTGTCTTAGTTGGACCTGCCGCGCAATTAGGCGATACCGGCGGCTTACCCGTCATCGAAGCATCCGAAGTTATTGCGATGGATGCCGATCCCGGATCAAGCGTGCGCAAGATGAAAGATTCAACGTTGGTGCGCGCCGCCGAAGCAGTGCGCGATGGCCGAGCCAGCGCGATGGTGAGCGCAGGTAATACCGGCGCAACAATGGCAAGCGCGCTTTTGCGAATGGGTCGTATTAAAGGCGTACAACGACCGGCCATTGCCACACCTATTCCCGTGCCAAATTCGCCTACGCCTACTGTTCTTTTAGATGCTGGCGCCAATGCCGAATGTTCCGCCGATTGGTTAGTGCAGTTCGCGCAAATGGGTGCGGTGTTCGCTAAACAACGTTATGGAATAAGCCAACCCAAAGTTGGTTTGTTATCGATCGGTGAAGAGCCCACGAAGGGCAATCCACTTGTGAAAGAAACGCATTCGCTTTTGGCCACCGGTGAATGGATTGGTGCTACGGGTGCGCAGTTCGTTGGCAATGTTGAAGGCCGCGACATCA
>JBEGMF010000070.1:0-48795 GCA_041183205.1 Actinomycetota bacterium
ATTCATCATTCGCCGGAAAAACCGGCATCCTGCTAGTGCGAAAGTGGCCACCTTCGGGTGGCCACTTTTCTCTTTATTTCACGGCCCCGTAGGCGGCTAAAGCACGGTTTCTGCTCTCGGCCAAATCAACAATCGGTGCCGGATAACTATCGCCAAGCACAACACCTTGCGCCGCAAGTTCTAGTGGCGGCGCATTCCAAGGTTCGTGCACATACTCAGCGGGCAACGACGCCAGTTCCGGAACCCACTTGCGAACATAAGCACCATCGGGATCGAAACGTTGTCCTTGTAACACCGGATTGAAAATGCGGTTATACGGTGACGCATCGGGGCCAGTTCCGGCAACCCATTGCCAGTTACCAATGTTTTGCGGAATATCAGCATCGAGTAACACGTGGCGGAAATAACGCTCACCTTTTCGCCAATCAACCAGCAAGTTCTTCACTAAGAACGATGCCGTGATCATGCGCACACGGTTATGCATCCAACCGGTGGCATTTAATTGCCGCATACCGGCATCAACAAAAGGAATACCGGTTGCACCATTTTTCCAGGCTGTAAAACCTTCTTCGTCATTACGCCATTTCAATTTTGCGTAATTCGGTTTCATGGGTTCGGTCATTAATTCTGGGCGCTCAAAAAGAAGATGCGCATACCAATCGCGCCACGCCAATTGACGTACTAACTCTTCTCGACCTTGTGAACTGGCGCCAACAACCATTGCCACGCGACGAGGTGAAATTGTGCCGAATCGAAGATCAATCGAAAGTTCTGATGTACCAACGATCGACGGCGTGTTGCGCGTCTCGCCGTATTCATCAACTCGATCCAATGCTTTTTGTAAGCGCGCCCATGCACCTACTTCACCTGCCCGCGCTTGATCGCCAGTGCGATCATGCAAAAGCGGGTAATCACCAACCTTCGGAAAAGCATCAGAACGCACGGCTTGCACCGAACATGACTGCGCCTCGGGCCAATCAATTAACGGTGCTTTAAGCCAACTTCGATAAAAAGGCGTGAATACCTGCGACAAGGTTCCTTTTGCCGTCAGCACATCGCCGGGCTTATGAAAAAAATTGCCCCAGTACGACTGCAACGGAACCGACAACGATTTGCGAACTTGATCATCGCGTTGGCGCGCATACGGAGTGACATCGATATTGGTCATCACTGCTGAGGCGGAAACTTCTTGTGCCAGTTGCGGCACAACGTCGACCGGATCGCCAATACGAAAACATAACGATCCACCCAATTCCTTTAGTTGTTCATCTAAAGCGATGAGATCGCCGATCATGCGTGCTTGACGCGGTGCTGAAGCCCGCGAGAAAAGTTTTTGATCGAGCACGAAAAGGGCAACCACGTTTTCATGATTCGTTGCCTCGGCCCAGGCTGGATTGTCATGTAACCGAAGGTCCCGCCGAAACCAAACGATTGCTGTCGTCATAGTGCGCTACGCGATCGGTCGGCCGAATGGAATCTTCGACCACGATTGAAGGAAATCCTCGGCCTGTTCACACGCCGCGAAAAACGGACCTTTTTCTTGAGTAAGTAACGAGCGCACCGCATCGCCCACCAAAGTTTGGGCATCAGTTGACGAACCATTTTCGGGCCACGCCGCCAAATGACCAGCCAACACAACAAAGTCAGGAAGAACTTTGACGCCGTTACGTTCCAACGCGGCCAGTGCTTTCGCCGTTACGGGCAACACGCCATTGGGAACAATAAAAGTTGCATTGACGACAATTGAATCGTCGATGATGCCGGGCTTTGATCCGGCTAACAACACATCACAGTTGGCGGAAAAAACTGCGCTGGCCGGTTCAGCATCGGCTGCACAATCGGCACCTTTTTCTTTCCACTCTTGTTCAATCGATGACATATCAATACCGCCATCGTCGCGACGAGTGCCGGCCGACGTTCCAAACGCCACGATTGATGCGCCACCGGCGTGCAATAACGAAGCGACCTTTGCCGATCGGGGATCAAAAATTTCGATGGCAACTTTGGTGCCGCTTAAACCGCCATTAACTGCCGCAACAGCAGCCACGATTCCTTGCGCCGTGTTATCCAGGCGCGTCTCGGAATAGTCGGCACCTCGACTGTCATTTAACGGAGCAAGATCTTTGGCCGTAATTCCGCGCGCTGGTTCCAATAAAAGCGTGGGAAACGATTCGGCAAATTCCGCCATTGCCAACGGAACTTTTTCCGCTTTCACATCATTAGCCGCATTGATCGCGGCGCTGGCGCCCGAAATTTTGCGACCATAAAAAGCAAATTGGTACGTCGCCGAACGGGCCATCCACGTTGCACCGTCCACCAAAATTTTTGGTGCGCAGCGCACGACGCCGGCAGCCAGCGGAGCATCGGGGAGATCAATAACGACGAAACCGTCAGCGGAAGTTAATTTCTTAGTTGCCACGTTCTGAGTTTCGCACAAACACACCCTTTCGTATCCGTTCGGGCGCTAGTGGCTACATTCATAGAAGAATTCTCCGCCACAGCAACGGAGAGGGGGAACGATGTCAACGCATGGATCAAAACGAGCGATCATCGCTGCCCTTTTGGCCAACCTCGGAATCGCTATCGCCAAATTTTTCGGCTTTATCGTGACTCGGTCTTCATCAATGCTGGCGGAAAGCATTCACAGTGTCGCCGATACCGGAAATCAAGTACTACTTCTTTTCGGAACAAAACGCGGTAGCCGCGCGCCGAGCAGCGAACATCCATTTGGTTACGGACGCGAACGCTATTTCTGGTCATTTGTGGTTTCGATTGTGTTGTTCACATTGGGCGGCATCTTCGCCATCTATGAAGGAATCGAGAAAATTCTTCATCCTCACGAAATTGATTCGGTGGCGTGGGCGATTGGAATTTTGGGCGTTTCCATTGTTCTTGAAGCAAATTCGTTTCGCACTGCAGTTATCGAATCTCGTCCGCATAAACAAAATCAATCGTGGTTCGCGTTTATTCGCCGCACAAAAACACCTGAACTTCCCGTTGTTTTATTAGAAGATATGGGCGCATTAGTCGGCCTTGTCTTTGCCTTAATCGCAGTATCGCTTTCCGCCGTGACCCATAACAGCGTGTGGGATGGAATCGGTTCGATCGTGATCGGTTCGCTGCTTTGCATCATTGCCGTTCTCTTAGCCAGCGAAATGAAAAGTTTGTTGATCGGCGAATCGGCAACGTCAGAAGACAACGAACAAATTCTGCAGGCACTCACCACCGCGCCGAATGTTGTTTCCGTTGTTTCGTTGCGAACCTTGCAATTGGGACCTGATGAAGTTTTGGTCACGGCCAAAGTGACCTTTGATCAACAACTGTCGGTCGAACAACTTGCCGCAGCCGTCGACACTGCCGAGGCCGCCATCCGCCAGCGAGTGCCAGCGGCTACCCGCATTCTCATTGAGCCAGGCCAGCCCAAATCGCTGGTCGGAGACGATAAAACCCCAGCGTAGAGGCCTAAAATCAATTCCCGACCTAACGGGTCGACTTTTGCTCTTGTTTAGGGCATAGTGATGTCCTCGAGCCAGTGGCCAAACCACTTTCAGCCGCATTCCGGGCTTTGAGTTCCCACCCCCAATTCGAAACAAAGGAGCCATCATGGCAATCAGACTCGGAGATATCGCCCCTGATTTCACCGCCGATACCACGCAAGGAAAGATTTCTTTTCATGATTGGAAAGGCGATTCATGGGCAATTCTGTTTTCCCACCCCAAAGACTTCACACCGGTTTGCACCACTGAATTGGGCACCGTTGCCAAGTTGAAGCCTGAATGGGAGAAGCGAAATGTCAAGCCAATCGGTTTGTCAGTGGACCCAGTTGATTCACATCATCAATGGGAAGGCGACATCGCAGAAACTCAAGGACAAGCCGTAAATTTCCCCGTTGTGGCCGATCCTGATCGCAAGGTTTCCGACCTTTACGACATGATCCACCCCAATGCCAATGACACACTCACTGTGCGTTCGGTTTTCATTATCGATCCGTCAAACAAAGTTCGATTGATCCTCACCTACCCGGCCAGCACCGGTCGTAATTTCGATGAAATTCTGCGAGTGATCGATTCACTGCAACTCACCGACGGTTACAAAGTTGCGACACCGGCCAACTGGACCGATGGTCAAGACGTCATTGTCGTCCCCGCTCTTTCCGATGAAGAGGCCGACAAGTTATTCCCCAAGGGTTACAAGAAACTGAAGCCCTATTTGCGAGTAACGCCACAACCCAATCGCTAAGAACAGAGCGCAGAAAACGAGGAAACTACGGCCCTAAGTGGTAGCGGGAACTTGGGGCCGTAGGCTCTTGCCGTGACAATTACACAATCCCCCACCAAAGCCGCCGCCCGTGCCCTGAATGTTTCAAAGATTTATGGCGAAGGCGAGACACGTGTTGCCGCTCTCGATGGCATCAGCGTTGAATTCGCAGAAGGCAAATTCACCGCCATCATGGGCCCATCCGGAAGCGGTAAATCAACACTTATGCATTGCATCGCTGGACTCGACACAATCACCGAAGGTGAAATGTGGATCGGCGATACCGAAATCAGTCAGTTAAATGAAAAGGCGTTAACTCGCTTGCGCCGCGAAGCAATTGGTTTCGTTTTCCAAGCGTTCAATCTCATTCCCACTCTCACTGCTTCGGAAAACATCACGCTGCCTCTCGACCTGGCGGGAACTCCCGTTGACAAAGAGTGGTTTGATGCCGTTGTAAAGACCGTTGGGTTAGCCGACCGACTCGATCACCGACCGAGTGAACTTTCTGGCGGTCAGCAACAACGTGTTGCCGTTGCGCGTGCATTGGTATCTCGTCCGTCGATAGTTTTCGCCGACGAACCAACCGGCAATCTCGATTCGAAAAGCGGAAATGAAGTGTTGTCGTTTATGCGTCGCGCCGTTGACGATTACGGACAAACCATTGTCATGGTTACTCACGATCAAATTGCCGCCAGTTATGCCGACCGTGTCGTGTTTTTGGCCGACGGCAAAATTGTCGATGAACTTGAATCGCCGACGGTTGATTCAATCATTGATCGCATGAAGCGTCTCGGGGCCTAACGTGCTGAAAGTCACCATTCGGGGTTTGCTCGCTCATAAGGTTCGGTTGATTGCTACGGCAATCGCCGTTCTTTTAGGTGTCGCCTTTATGACGGGCACGCAAGTTCTTACCTCTTCAATTAGTGCAAGTTTCGACAAAGTCTTTGCCGATGTTTATGCATCAATTGATGTGGTGGTTCGTTCTACAAATCGAATTGAGACTCCCTTTGGTGATGAGCGAACGCGTATTTCGGCCGATGTCATTCCCACTATTTCCAATGTGAATGGTGTTGCCGATGCACAAGGTCAAGTAGTTGGCCAATTACGTGTGCTCGATAAACAAGGAAAACCATTAGTACCGGCGCAAGGTCCGCCCAACTTTGGTTTGAATTGGCTCGGCGATTCACCACTGAATGGTTGGACAATTGTTGAAGGCCGTGCGCCGATCAACGCCAACGACATTGTTCTCGACAAAAAATCCGCTGAAGATGCCGGTTACATCGTTGGCGACCAAGTGGAAGTATCTCTCTCCACCGGAAGTTCGACGTTCAATGTTGTGGGCATTGCCAAGTTCGGCAAACTCGATACCTGGGGTGGCGCGCAATCGGCGTTATTTCAAACAGAGGCACTACAAAACTTTTTAGGTGAACCCGGCAAATTCAACTGGATTTCCGTTGCTGGTAAAGACGGTGTGTCGCAATCGGAATTACAGGAACGAGTTTCTTCCGTCATACCGTCTGATACCGAAGCAGTTACCGGCAAAGAATTCACGGCCGAAAGTCAGGATGCTTTCCAAAAACTGATCTCGGTCTTTAATACATTCCTTTTGGTCTTCGCCCTGATCGCACTTTTTGTTGGATCATTCATCATTTACAACACGTTCTCGATCATCGTTGCGCAGCGCACTCGCGAACTTGCACTGCTTCGCGCTATTGGCGCGTCGCGACGACAAGTACTGCAATCGGTCATTGTTGAAGCATTAGTGGTTGGCTTATTCGCCTCAATCATTGGCGCCATTTTGGGCATTGGCTTGGCCATTGGTCTGAACGCTTTGTTGCAACAAATTGGATTCTCTGGTCCGGATACGCCAATCGTGGTTCCACCATCGGCGCTAATTAGTTCCATATTCGTGGGCACGTTCATTACGGTCGTCTCGGCGATTTTCCCGGCCCGACGTGCCGCATCGATTCCACCCGTGGCCGCCATGCGCGATGTTGCCATTGATCGTTCCGGGGCTTCCCGCCGTCGCATCTTCATCGGCGTCGCCCTGTTGGTCATCGGTTTAGTCTCGCTGTGGTTTGGCCTCTTCGGTGACACCGATAGCGCCTTGCAATTAGTTGGCGCTGGAGCCTTCTTTGTGTTCATTGGCTTCACCACCATTGGTCCAACAGTTGCGTCGCCACTTTCGAGTGTCATTGGTTATCCCTTACAAAAGACACGCGGACTTTCCGGAAGGCTTGCCCGCGAAAACGCCATGCGAAATCCGCGCCGTACGTCAACCACGGCTTCGGCATTGATGATTGGCATCGGTCTCGTTGGATTTATTGCCGTTACGGCGGCGTCGGTGAAAGCGTCCACCGTTGACGCCATCGAGGCGTCGGTGAAAGGTCAATACGTCGTCACCTCGGAAGGTTTTGGTGCCACTGCATTACCGGAACCAATTGCTCCGCAATTAGCTGCAGTGAATGGCGTCAAAGCAGCAGCCGGTATTGCCGGCACCTTCGCCAAAATCAACAATTCCAACAAGGTTGTCTTAGCGGTTGATCCGCAGGTTTTCTCGGAAGCCATCGAGATCACCAATGTTGAAGGCTCGTTCGAAGATCTCGGACTCAATCAAGTTGCGATCTCCGACAAACTCGCCAAAAGTTCAAATCTGAAATTAGGCGATCAAGTTCCGGCGCAGTTCTTAAATACAGGCGCCAGCATGTTCACAATTACGTCTATTTATAAAACCGAATTCCAAGTTCAAGGTTCAGAGTGGATTATCAGTCTGGACCAATTCAATTTGTCGGTTCCGCCCGAATTGCAATCGTTTAATGCTGTTTACATTTTGTTGGATGACACATCTGAAGCCGGCATTGACGCAGCCCGTCAACCTCTGCAACAGATTGTCGACCAGTATCCAAGTGCGAAATTAGAGAACCTGGCTGAATTCAAAAAAGCCCAATCATCACAAGCCGATCAATTCTTGGTCATCGTCTATGTGTTGTTGATGTTGGCGCTGGTCATTGCCATCGTCGGCGTTATTAATACGTTGCTGCTCTCGGTTTACGAGCGCACCCGTGAATTTGGCTTACTACGTGCCGTTGGCATGCCGCGTCGCCAAGTGCGTTCGATTGTGCGACTTGAGTCCGTGATCATCAGTTTGCTTGGAGCGTTAGTCGGCTTAGGAATTGGTTTGCTCTTCGGCTTCGCTCTGGTGACCGCGCTGAAAGACGAAGGCGTCACCGCCTTTGCCATTCCGTGGTCACAATTAATCGTCATCGTTTTATTAGCGGCACTTGCCGGCATCGGTGCCGCCCTTTATCCGGCCTGGCGTGCATCACGTCTTGATGTCTTGCGGGCAATCTCAAGCGAATAGGAAAACATGGCTCACAACCCCACCCGTTTGAGCAACGAAATAAACGAATTTGTCACCGAACGTCATCTGGCCACGTTGACCACGATGCGCAGCGACGGAACGCCTCACGTTGTTGCCGTCGGATTCACTTGGGATCCCGACGCGCAACTCGTACGTGTCATTACATGGGCCGGCAGTCGTAAAGCGCGCAACGTTGCGGAAAATCCAAATAGCCCAGCGGCCGTCTGCCAAGTAGATGGAGGCCGCTGGTTAACGATGGAAGGGATCGCCACCGTTACGTCTGAACCCGATCGGGTTGCTGAAGCGGTGCGGCGCTACGGCGAGCGTTACCGTGAGCCGAAGCAACGCGATGACCGCGTCGTCATTGAAATTGCGGTTACTCGAGTCTTAGGTAGAGCGTGATTTTCGGCTGAAAGAGCCATAAACAAATACTCCTCCTAGACTCCTGCTATGGCCACACCGAAGATGCGGGAATGGCATCCAGCGTTCGAGGAATATTGCGAGACAATCTTCGAATTGCGTGAGGATGATGTTGACGTCATTCAAGCGCGCATTGTTGAGCGCCTTGACGTTTCCCGTCCTGCAGTTTCGGAAATGATTCGCCGCATGGAAGCAGCCGAACTTGTTGTTGTGAAGAACGGTTCGATAAGTCTTACCAAAACCGGTTTGGAATTAGCCGAAGCCGTCGTTCGTCGTCATCGTCTCGCCGAGCGTTTTCTCACTGACATTCTTGGACTCTCATGGGCGGAGGCTCATGATGAAGCCGGCAAATGGGAACATGTCATCTCGCCCACTGTTGAAATGGCAATGGTGCGAGTTTTAGGTGAGCCAACAACTTGTCCGCATGGAAATCCAATTCCGGGAACCGATTACAACGCGCCTGATGCCGTCACATTGGATTCGTTACTCGTCGGGCAAAAATTTACGGTTACGCGTATTCCCGAAGAACTTGAATTCACTCCTGGTCTTTTGGAATTTCTGGAGAACTCTTCGTTATTGCCGGGCAATTCCGGAACGATCACCAACGCCGCCGTCAATGGAGTCGTCGTCGAAATCAACGGTCGCACGGTTGAAATTGATTCATTCGCAACCAAACGTATTTTGGTCACTGCGGCGTAAAAACAATCGCTTACAGCAAATACGACGCTTAAATCATTGCGTCCGGTAAGTCGAGTTCATGAACAACTGCTAAACGCTTCGTAGCGCGCGTTAAAGCAACATAGAGCGCTCGATATCCCTGCGCTTCTTCGTCAACGATGAGTTGCGGTTCAACCACGACAACCGAGTCAACTTCTAAGCCTTTTACCAATCCCACTTCAACCACCGTGACTCGGTGTTGCAAACCTTGACGAGTTGCTCGGCCGAAATCGATATCGGCTTCGGTTAAGGCAGCGCAAACTTCGTCGATTAACGATGCCGGACAAACTACGGCTACCTGACCGGGATCAACCGCAGCGCGCTCAATCCGCGTAACGGCGCTCACAACGGCGGCCAATTCACCTGGCTCGGCTTTTTGTACAACCGGTTCGGCACCGTCTTCGCGCACCGACCGAGGTGGTTGAAGAAATGGTGCAGCAACTCGTAAAACATTGGCGGCCACATTCATGATGGGAGCCGGCAAGCGGTAGCCGAGCGTGAGTTCTTTACGATTTGGCTCACGCTTCGCTGGTAGTAACTCCAAAATCTCATCCCATGACGCATGCGCCCACTGACCTGTGGCCTGAGCGATATCGCCAACCACGGTCATCGAACCATTCAAACTGCGACGCTCCAACATTCGCAGTTGCATAGGCGAAAGATCTTGGGCTTCATCAACCACGATGTGCCCATAGGTACGAATCTCGTCTTCGTCGTTGCTTTCACCTGGACGCTTCTTGCGCGGCCGCGGTCCTAATAACGCCCGTGCTTCGTCGAGTAACGGAGCATCATCGTGCGTCCATTCGACAGCGTCGAGTTCTTCGGATCGAGGACGGTAAAGCGATTCCCATTCCGACTCGTCGAAAATGCCTTTGGCCGCGTTTTTCAAGAGCCCCTTCGCGCCAAATAAATCGTGCAAAAACTGAGCCGGCGTAAGGATTGGCCACATGCGTTCTAAAGCCTCGCGTACGGCCGGATCACGACGAGTGCGCTCTTTTACTTCCGAAAGGGAAAGTTCGCCGCGTCCCGAATTCGCCAGTTCGGCAAAAATTTCCGTTTCCACAAACTTCCGTGCCGCGTTATGACGACGATAACGACGACGCGCATCAGAAATAATTTCGGCGCTGCGTTCGGCCGAAAGAACAAGTCGTTGTAATCCGTAACCAACAACAAGATCAGAACGTAAGGGTCGCTGACGATCTCGTACGGCCCGACGCAAGAAACGCACCATGCGCGCATCGCCCTTAACTCGCGCCGTGCGTCCAGTGTCATACGAGCGAATCGCAATATCGCCAACAAGATCTGCAAGAACTGCGAGTTCCACACCCGCTTCACCTAGCGATGGCAAAACTTGTTCGATATAACCCAAAAACAATCGGTTGGGACCAATAACTAAAACGCCTTGGCCTTCTAAAGGAAAACGATGCGTATAAAGCAAATAGGCGGCGCGGTGTAGCGCCACAACCGTCTTGCCGGTTCCGGGACCGCCCTGAACAACTAAAACTCCGGGCAAAGGTGCACGAATAATTTCATCTTGTTCACCTTGAATGGTGGCAACAATGTCGCCTAAGCGACCAGTACGCGCCGTTTCTAACGCCGTGAAGAGAGCACCCTGACCACGAATGGGATTCTCTGGTGCCGACTCAATGCCCAAACTTTCGAGCGAATCGCCGAAAAGTTCGTCTTCTACGCCCAGTAATTGACGACCGCGCGTAGCGAAATGACGACGGCGCGACAACCCCATCGGTTGACGCCCAGTAGCGCGATAAAACGGTTCCGCAATTGGCGCACGCCAATCGACAATGACGGGCTCTTGATTTTCATCACTTACCGCTATGCGGCCGATATAAAACGATTCGATGTCAGTGCTGTCAGCAAGTTGATCGTCTTCGAATTTGCGATCGATGCGACCAAAGCAAAGCGCAGCATCTCCCAATTGCAAATGCGAGAGACGATTCAAAACGGTGTCGTAAATAACTTCTCGCTCAAAACGCGCTTGTTCGGTTCCCCCGCGACCAACTTCAACCATCGATGTAAGACGAGTGGCTGCTTGACGCGACTGTTCCAGACACGCATAAGCGTGATCGATATAAGCCTGTTCAGCTTCGAGATCTGGATGTGGGGCCAAGGAGCGCTCGTTCGTTGAAGAAAGTCTGTCCTCCTGCGGTCCAAAGAGGTCCCGAAGGGGGTACGACATCTTATCGGCCTCGCAGCGCAGCAAATTTCAGGCCAATACGCCATCTTGCCAATGCCGATCTGCGGATTTCCCCTTGATCTCGGTAGCGTGGCCCTATGGCGTCTTCATCCAACTCTGCCTTTTTGCGCGCCTGCCGCAGCGAAAAGGGCGACTCAACGAGTCATGTGCCGGTGTGGTTCATGCGACAAGCCGGCCGTTCGCTACCCGAATATCGAGAGATCCGTGGTTCTGGTTCCATTCTCGACGCCATCAAAAATCCTGAGTTGTCAGCGGAAATCACGTTGCAGCCTGTGCGCCGTTATGGCGTTGACGCGGCAATTTTGTATTCCGACATCGTTGTTCCCGTCGCGGCCATTGGTTTTGGGGTCGATGTAGCGCCCGGTATCGGACCAGTTGTTGAACAACCGTTTGAACGCGCAAGTGACCTCGATCGACTTCGTCCGCTCGAAGCAGAAATCGATACCGATTACGTCATTGAAACGGTCAAAATATTGGCCGCGGAATTACCCGTCCCATTAATTGGTTTCGCCGGTGCTCCATTTACGGTCGCGAGTTATTTGATTGAAGGTCGCCCGTCGCGCACATACGCCAAAACAAAAGCGTTGATGCATTCCGAACCCGGCGTATGGCATGCGCTGATGGAAAAACTCACGGATTTGGCATCGGCTTCATTGCGTTCGCAAATTGAAAATGGCGCGCAGGCACTACAGGTTTTTGATTCATGGGCCGGTGCGTTAAATCTTCCCGATTACCAGAACTACGTCATGCCGCATACGCGTCGGCTATTCGAAAGCGTTGCCGATTTAGGTGTTCCCGGAATTCACTTCGGAGTGGGCACCGGAGAACTCTTGACAGCGATGGCCGAAGTAGGCGCTGACGTTGTCGGTGTTGATTGGCGTGTCCCCCTCGACGTGGCGCGTCAACGCGTTCCCGCCCGCTGTGCTTTACAAGGCAACTTGGACCCCGCGCTTTGTTTGGCCCCATGGGATGTTGTTGACAATGCCGTTCGAGATGTTCTTCAACGCAATAACGGTCATCCCGGACATATTTTCAACTTGGGTCATGGAGTATTGCCGGAAACGAATCCAGACATTTTGAAAAAAGTCGTTGAACTTGTTCACGAAATTGGTCGCTGTGACGGAGAGAAAAACTGATGTCTACAAAAGGTTTATTGGTGATGGCGTATGGGACACCAAAATCGCCGGCTGATATCGAGCCGTACTACACCCATATCCGCCGCGGTCGTCCGCCTACTCCCGAACTTTTGGAAGAACTCACACTTCGTTATGAAGCCATTGGAGGAATTTCACCATTGGCTGCGCTCACCAACGCGCAATTAAAAGCCCTAGAAGACGGATTGAAAGAGCAATCAAACGAACAATGGATTGTTGCTCTTGGTCAAAAACATGCCGATCCGTTTATTGAAGACGGTGTTGTCGAATTAGCGAACGCCGGTGTTACTGACATTGTCGGCTTAGTGCTCGCACCGCATTATTCAGGATTTAGCGTCGGTGAATATCAACGACGTGCGCGGGAAACTGCTGAACAACACGGCATTCGCTTGCATGAAATTCATGATTGGCATATGCAACCGGCGTATTTAGATTTCCTCACCAACGCGGTGCGAGACGCTCGCTCATCGATGCCCGAGCGTCACACCGTGCTTTTCACCGCCCACTCACTGCCAGAACGTGTTTTGGAAAATGATCCGTATCCGGATCAATTGCGTCAGAGCGCGCAAGTTGTAGCCGAACGTTTAAACATTCCTTCGTGGTCAGTGGCTTGGCAAAGTGCCGGACGCACACCTGAGCCCTGGCGCGGCCCCGATATTTTGGAAGAGTTACAACGAATCGCCGATGAAGGTTCGGCCGACGGTGTTGTGGTCTGCGCTCAAGGTTTCACCAGCGATCATCTTGAGGTTCTTTACGATTTAGATATCGAAGCGAATCAGATCGCGCAATCACTTGGTCTGCAATTTGCTCGGACTCGTTCTCTTAATGCTGACCCTTCGGTAATGAACGCGCTCGCTGGTGTCGTGATCGACACCGCTGGGTAACGGTTCGACCTTCACGGGACAATCACTATGCCCACTGTTGTTGTCATCGGTGCAGGAATCACGGGGCTAGCCGCCGCGCTTGATTTAGCTGGTGATTTCAACGTTGTAGTTCTTGACGCCGACTCACGTATCGGCGGAAAAGTTATGACTTCGGAATTCGCGGGACTGCCCGTTGATTGCGCTGCTGATGCATTTTTGGCTCGAGTACCCGAAGGTCAAGATCTCTGCCGTCGTCTCGGGCTTTTCGAAAAACTTGTTTCGCCCACCACTTCTTCGGCGTTCATTTGGGTTGATGAGAACTTACGCCGCTTACCCGAAGGACTTGTTCTCGGTGTGCCGACTGATGCTGCGGCATTACGCGCCGCAAACATTGTGAGCGAACAATCTCTCCAAGCAATTGAAAATGATCTTGCCCGCACCGAATGGTGTGATCGTCTCAATGGACCGGATCCTCTTGGCGCGGACGACATTTCGGTTGGTGAATTAATTCGCGGACGACTTAACGATGAGATTCACGAAAAATTGGTGTCGCCTCTGTTAAGTGGTGTGAACGCCGGCAACGCCGATCAACTTTCACTCGCGGCCGGCGCCGCGCAATTAGCAACGGCGGCGCGCCAACACCCAAGTTTGATTACGGCATTGCTGGCCCAAAAAGAAAAAGCGCCACCGACAAATCAACCAGTTTTTTACGGGCTTCCCACTGGTACCGAAACGTTGATTCAAAAAATGGCCGAACATATTGCGCTAGCGGGTGGAGAAATTCATACCAACACAACTGTGCGCTCCCTTTCGCGCCAAGCGAATGGTTGGATTGTGCAGAGCGAACAAAACGGCGAGCGGCGCGACTACGACGCCGACTTTGTAGTTCTCGCCGCTCCAGCCTTCGTCGCCGCTGACTTACTCGACACCTTTGTTCCAGATGTAGCAGCGGAAATGGCGCGGCTTGATTACGCCTCCGTTGCGATGGTGACGCTGGCTATCGAAAAGCGCTCTCTTGACCATCCACTGGATGGAAGCGGATTCCTCGTGGCAATGACTTCGGCCCTGCCCACTCTCACGGCATGTTCATGGGCATCTACGAAATGGGCGCATCTGCAAAATGATGATGTGGCCATCCTGCGCGTTTCGGCCGGCAAGTTTGGCGACGACCACGCTTTGGCTCTTACCGACGACGAGTTGCTTTCCGCTCTCCATACCGATCTCGAACGAACTATCGGACTCCATGGTTCTTTCCGAGAATCACGGATCACACGTTGGCGAAATGGATTGCCGCAATTCACTCCGGGTCATCTCGGGCGAGTTGAAGGTTGGCGACAACAACTGGCGGTGGAAGTTCCCAATCTTTTTGTTGCTGGCGCCGCCTATGACGGTTTGGGCCTTCCGGCATGTCTTCGTCAAGGGTCAAATGCTGCGGCCAGCCTGCGCCGACAGTCTCTCTGATCCGACTTTTGCCCGAATTTTGACGTTTTCCCTCTCGGGTAAAACCCCATGTCAGAGGGGTAGTACGGCAATATGTTACGGAAATGTTGCGATCCTCGGCATGAACCGCAACACTTTCGTAACAATGTCGCAGCAAACGTCATCTTTCCCGACACTGCCCCGCCGTCCATCACGTTCCTTCACGGCGCTGGCGTTAGTCGCTCTCACAATCGTCATCATCTTGCTGGCGCTGATCGTGATGTCGGTGGGTTCAGCCTCGGCTCAATCGCAAACCGACTCGACTCCGGCACCGGAGACACAGACCAGAGTCACCACGCGGATCCTCATCACCGAAGCGCTACCCGTCGTGGTCACCAACCCCGCGGCGGAGTCGCCGGTGAATCCTCGAGCGGCGCAGATCGCATCGCTCACCGCCATTGCGCTTTCCAAACTTGGTTCGCCTTATTCCTATTCGGCCGGCGGTCCGAACGCTTTCGATTGTTCCGGTTTTACCTATTGGGTATTTGGCCAAGTCGGTATCGATCTTCCCCATAACTCAGTTGCCCAATGGAATATGGTCAAACGAATTCCAGCTGCACAAGCCGTTGCCGGAGATTTGGTTTTCAATTCCACGGGCTCAATCAATAATCCGGGACATGTCGGTATTTATCTCGGTAACGGATTAATGATTCACTCACCCTCTTCTGGAAAATATGTGCGCATCGATCCCATTACATGGTGGACTGGTGCGAACATAAATTTCGGAAGAGTTCAATGAGCATTCGCACTGTAGAAATCGGCAATCCCGCAAGTAACACTGTCATCGTGTTTTTGGCGGGTTTTGGCGATGTTCCGGAAAAGTTTTTGCCTCTTTTTGAAAATGAATTCCCGCTTGATGCGCGCGTGGTGTTATGCGAACCACACCAAAGCGGAGAAGCTGGTCCGTATTGGTACAACGTTGACGAAAACGGACCTGATGAAAATGAAGTGCAACAAGCAACCGCTGCGGTGAATCAACTTTGTCGTTCGTTACAAAGTTCGTTGTCCTCATCACCAGCGCAAATTGTTTTGGGGGGTTTCTCTCAAGGAGGCGCGCTCGCCGCAGCAACGTGCCTGGCCTCGACAGCATTTTCACCTGACGGGTTTTCGCCCATTGGTTTGTTTGTGTTTTCCGGTTACTTGGCGAACAATGACGACATTCACTTCGAACAAATGCGGTCGGTTCCGGTATTCGTTTCCCATGGAGAAGACGACGACATGGTCGACACCATTCGAGGTCGCTCATTGGCCAAAGCCTTTGGCCAGGTCGAAAGCCTTGTGATGTGGACACCCGTTGAGGGTGGTCATCGCCTGGCGCCAGAGGCATTCGGCCAGTTCACCAAGTGGCTCGACTCGCTTTTGGGCGGCCAGCCACTCACAAACCCCCTTTCATAAACCGGCAGTGAACCCTCCGACTTGACGGTCCGCACCGTCTCCATGAGAATGATTCTCATGTTGGGAATGATTCTCAAAACCTTGCGCCGGCCATTTTCGTCCTTGCGCTTTGGCGCGTTCTTTATTGCCCTGGCCCTTATCGGTCTGACGGCTTGCAGTTCCGGTTCAAACGCCGAGAGCCAGTCATCACCCACAACAACAATTCCGAAAATAAAGGTTGTGGCGACCACCGCCATCCTGGGCGATCTCGCGCAAAAAATCGGCGGCGATCAGGTTGACGTTTCCGTCCTCATTCCCGCCGGTGCCGATCCTCATGAATTCGAAGCATCCGCATCACAAGTTGCGAAACTGCGCGACGCGCAACTCGTAATTGCCAATGGTCTCGATCTCGAAGAACGACTCACCAGTGTCTTAGATCAAGCAGCCAGTAGCGGCGTCAAGGTTTTTTCGGTTGCGCCCCTTGTCGATCCAATCGTGATTACTAATCAAGACGAAAGTGATCACGGTCATGATCACGGATCAGAAAACGAAAAGGGCGAAACGCTCGATCCCCATTTTTGGTTAGACCCAACGCGCATGGCTCAAGCAGCATCGCTCGTGGCCGATCAACTTATTGCCATCGGAGTGCCAGCAACGGTTGCAGAAGCGAACGCGGCAACTTACGCCAATGATGCAAAGGCGGCCGAAGCGCAAGCCAACACGATTTTGCAATCAATCCCACCGGCGTCACGCAAACTCATCACGAATCACGATGCTCTCGGCTATTTCGCCCAACGTTTCGGTTTCACCGTGATCGGCACAGTGATTCCGGGTGGTTCGACGTTGGCCGAACCCAGTGCGGCTGATGTGCGCGAACTGGCGGAATTAATTCGCACCAACAATTTGCCGGCGATTTTTTCCGAGAGCACAACTTCGCCGCAGTTTGTCGAAACTATTGCTCGTGAAGCGGGACGTTCGGTAAAGGTCGTTACATTGCCGATCGAATCGTTCGGCAACGACGGCATCACTACCTACAGCGACCTCATCATTGCAATTGCGAACGGAATTGCCAACGGACTCGGCAGTCGTCCGTCTTAGGGTTAGCCTGCGCAAGTGGATTGGTTACTAGAGCCTTTTCAATACGAATTCATCATTCGCGCGTTTTTCGCAGGGTCCCTCGCGGCCATTACTTGTGCAATCGTGGGCACTTGGGTGGTTATGCGCGGACTCACGTTTATGGGCGATGCCCTAGCTCACGGTGTCTTGCCGGGTATTGCCATTGCTTTTTTAGTTGGAGTTGATCTAAGTATCGGCGCTTTTTTGTCGGCAATCGTCATGGTTATCGGCATCAACTTGGTGAATCGCTCTTCGCGACTTTCCACTGATACGGGAATTGGATTGTTATTCGTCGGAATGTTGGCGCTTGGTGTTGTGATTATCTCGCGCACCCGTTCATTTACCGGTGACTTAACATCATTTCTTTTTGGTTCAGTCCTTGGCGTCGGGAACGGCGATTTGTGGTTTCAATCGGTGGCACTACTTTTGGTCGTGATCGTGGTGGTCATTTTTCGACGACCATTTATTGCTTTGTCTTTCAATTGGGAAAAAGCGGCATCACTGCGAATGCGACCAAAACTTGCGCACTTCGTCATGCTCACTTTGGTCGCTATTGCCATCGTCGCGTCATTCCAAACTGTGGGAACACTTTTGGTTTTCGGTTTACTGGTGGCACCGCCCGCTACGGCGGCGTTACTTTCACGCCGCTTACTCGTCATGATGATTTCTGCATGTGCAATTGGTGTTCTTTCCATCGCTATCGGAGTGATCATCACCTATCACTTTGATACGGCTGCCGGCGCAACGATGGCGGCAACCTCCGTCGCTCTGTTCTTTATTGTGTTGACTGTGCGTGAACTCGTAAGTTTCACCAGCAAGAAACGGCATTCATCAGCGGTCGCGACAAACGACATCGTGAGTGCAACGTCGATTCATGATTGATCCCCGCGCATTACGCGCTTCATTACGCGCCATTGCTGCCGGTTTGCTTCTCGCATTTTCGGTGCCGCCGTGGGGGTGGTGGCCACTGGCCTTTTTCGGAGTCGCACTTTGGGATTCGCTATTGGCCGGCGCAAACGCCAAACGGCGATTCCTACGTTCATGGCTTATGGCTATTGCGTGGTTTGCGCCATCAATGCTTTGGATTTCCGATTTAACTCTGCCGGGCTATCCCATTGCCGTGGTTGTGTTCGCCGCTTATGTCGGCATTGCCGGTTTGGTAATCCCCACTCGACAAGCCCCCATTTGGCGTTGGATTGCTTTACCTGCAGCATTCACATTGGCCGAAGCCGCTCGTTCAACATTCCCCTTTGGCGGTGTTCCCATCGCCACGATTTCAATGGGGCAAGTTTCAGGACCTCTCGCGCAATTCGCAAAAGTCTTTTGCGCAATTGGTCTGACATTTTTTGTTGGCGTTATCGGTGTTGCCCTTTCGGCTGCATGGCGACGCCGTCATGGATTGGCCGCCATCACGTTGGCTGTTGTCGTTGTCATTTGGGCGTTGATGTTTATTGCTCCAGTCGGAACGAATGAAAAAACATTGAATGTGGCAGTCGTACAAGGTGGTGGACCACAAGGGACACGTGCCGCTGATACTGACGCTCGAGAAGTTTTTGCTCGACATGTTGAAGCAACGAAGTTGGTTACTACGCCGGTTGATCTCGTGTTGTGGCCCGAAAACGTTATCGATTTGGCATCACGTTACGAAGACTCAACCGAAGCAAAAACTATTTCGCAACTAGCCCAGCAATTGAATACCACGATGATTGTTGGCGCTACCGAGTTGTACCGCGAAAACGGAAAAGTTGTACGCACCAATTTGTCAATCGTTGTAAATCCCGATGGATCTATTGGTGAACGTTACGAAAAAGTTCGTCGCGTTCCTTTCGGTGAATATGTTCCGCTGCGATCACTTATCGAATCACTTTCATCAAATGCTGATCTTCCCGAAGGAGATATGCGAAAAGGACAAAGTCCCGCCACGCTCTCCACTGAAGAGGGAAAATTTGCCGTCGCCATTTCCTGGGAAATCTTTTTCACTAACCGCGCGCGCGACGGCGTACAAAAAGGTGGAACACTCCTTCTCAATCCCACCAATGGCGCCAGTTACAAACGCACACAAATACAGGCGCAGCAATTGGCGGCCAGTCGTTTACGCGCCATCGAAACAAATCGATGGACGCTACAAGCCGCGCCTACAGGATTTTCTGCTCTAATTTCACCGACGGGCACATTGGTAGAGCGAACCGATATCTCGGCGCAGGCGGTTTTACAACGTGATGTCGAAGCCCGCACCGGTGACACGCTGGCCACACGCTTCGGACCACAACCGATCATCATCTTCTCGTTCCTCGTCATTTGCGCCGCCTGGATAGTGATCGGACGGCAAATTCAAGTTCAAAAGACTCAAGCGTCGAACGAAGGTCAGCCGCTATAGGCAGCCAATCCCCTCGCCAATACGCCCCGCGATCCCTTAAGCGACCCCGACCTTGACCGGTTCGGCGGGGCCCGACGAAACTATGCAACCCATGTCTGCCCAACCCAGAAGCCTCGGGCGCACTGAGATGGCCGCCGACGGCGAACTTCCCCTGCGCATTGCCTACTTGACCTACCGCGGAAAACCGCATGTAGGTGGTCAGGGCGTTTACACGCGCCACCTCACCAAAGCCCTTGTTGACCTCGGTCATGAGGTGGAGGTTCTTGCGGGCCAGCCCTATCCGATCTTGGATCCACGGGTACCGCTTATTCAATTACCCAGTCTCGACATTTATAACGACGCCTACCCAATGCGTCTTCCGCTTCCCTTTGAAATCAAATCATTCGGAGATTTCATCGAGGTAGCCAATTTCGCCGCCGGATCATTTCCGGAACCACTGGCCTTTAGCGTCCGCGCCTGGCAACACTTGCGCAAGCGCGTTAACGAATTCGATCTCGTACAAGATAATCAATGCTTGGGTTACGGCCTTTTGGCGATGGAACGTGAAGGCCTTCCCGTTCTCGCCACCATCCATCACCCAATCACTGTTGACCGACGTCTCGAAATGGAGCACGCGGAAAACGCGTGGAAGCGTTGGTCAAAGGGTCGTTGGTATTCATTTACGAAAATGCAAACACGCGTGGCCTCACGTATGCCTCGTGTCATTACAGTTTCGCAAAATTCATTGACCGATATTCATGCCGATCAGAACGTTCCTTTGGATCGTCTACATGTAGTTCCGGTTGGCGTCGATCAAGAACTGTTTAAACCGCAACCGCATGTCCAACGAGTACCTGGGCGATTGATCACAACCGCCAGTGCCGACGTGACTATGAAAGGTCTGCGCTATCTCCTCGAGGCGATTGCCAAATTACGCACCGAACGACATGTCGAATTAGTCGTTATTGGCCGCTTAAAAGAAGGTGGCGCTTCGGCCAAGATCATTGACGAACTTGGATTACGCGAAGTTGTCACCTTTATTACGGGTGTCCCCGAAGAGCGCATTATCGAGCTTTATTCCGAAGCAGAGGTTGCGGTTGTTCCTTCTCTTTACGAAGGATTTTCGCTGCCCGCTATCGAAGCCATGAGTTGTGGTGTTCCGTTAGTGGCTACAACTGGTGGCGCGTTACCTGAAGTTGTCGGCGAACATAACGAAACCGCGTTGTTGGTTCCGCCCGGCGATAGTGACGCTTTGGCCAATATGTTGCGTATCGCATTAGACGATGCAGAGTTGCGCGCTCGAATTGGTGCGGCTGGTCGTCAACGCGTTATCGATCGTTGGACATGGCGACATACTGCCGTTGGCACGGTTGAGCATTACCGAGCCCTGCTGGCCGAGACTGCGCATATCCAGGCCCGTCGTCCGGGCGGTGCTGGTTCGGCTCCGCGCTACCGGCGCAAGCATGGAGGTGCGTGATGCTGACCGCTGATTATGAACGCTTGGGATTACGAGCCGGCGATCGCCTTTTAGATTTGGGTTGCGGTTTCGGTCGCCATTCATTTGAAGCGTTACGTCGTGGTGCACAAATTGTCGCTTGCGATATGGCAGTGCCCGAATTGCAATTCGTTATCAATACCGCCACCGCCATGAAAGAAGCCGGCGAAATTGCGCCGACGATTTCTTTTTCATCGGTTTGTGGCGATGGAACTCAACTCCCGTTTGCCGATGGCTCATTTGATCGAGTGATTGCCTCTGAAGTTATGGAACACGTTCCTGACGATATGGCCGCACTGCGTGAATTCGAACGAGTGCTTCGACCCGGTGGAACAATTGCCATCACTATTCCGGCAGAGTTCCCCGAAAAAATTTGTTGGAAACTTTCCGATGAATACCACGCACCGAAAGCAGTTGGCGGACATGTGCGTATTTATTCATTGAAAGAAATGCGGGAAAAAATTGCACAAGCAGGATTGATTCCCGGCGGTTCGCATCGAGCGCATGCGTTGCATTCACCTTATTGGTGGCTGCGTTGCGCCGTTGGACCAAACCGTGAAGACAATCGCCTCGTTAACGCCTACAAGAAGTTGCTCGAATGGGACATCATTTCGGCGCCAGCTCTTACACGCGTTACCGAAAAGATTCTCAATCCTGTTTTAGGTAAATCCGTTGTGGTGTACGCCGCCAAACCACTGCGTCGAACTTCTTCTGATCGTTCACACGTTGCCGCTGGAGCACACAATGACTGAGATCCCCGCAGTTGACGACATCATTACCGCTGAGCAAGTTGTTCAAACTGCTCGTGCCATCGCCGACTGGCAACAACCCAATGGAATGATTCTTTGGTTCCCAGGCGGACATGCCGATCCGTGGAACCACATCGAAGCCGCCATGGCGCTCGACTTAGCCGGGATGCGTAAAGAGGCCGAACTCGCCTATCAGTGGCTGGTCGACAGCCAACGTCCCGACGGTTCTTGGCATCAGTACTACTTGGCCGATGGCATTGAACAAGACAAACTCGACGCCAACACGATTGCTTATATCGCCGCCGGCGTTTGGCATCACTGGTTAGTAACTCGCGATCCTGGCTTTGTTGAAACCATGTGGCCCGTCGTTGAAAAGGCCATCGATTTTGTTTTGGATTTACAAACACCCCGCGGTGAAATTTTGTGGGCTCGTCATGCTGACGGAACTCCATGGTCGTTCGCGCTGTTGACCGGTTCGTCGAGCATGTGTCACAGCCTGCGTTGCGCGATTGCCATTGCAGAATTCCTCGGACACGAACGTCCCGATTGGGAACTTTCGGCTGCCCGTTTGGCGTGGATTATTCGTCAACATTGCAATGGCAATGCACCCGATGCCTTTGCGCCTAAAGCGCGTTGGGCGATGGATTGGTATTACCCCGTTTTGGCGGGCGTTCTCACACCTCAAGAAGCGCGCGAACGTCTCGACGATCGCCGTTCCACCTTTGTTGTCGAAGGTCGTGGTGTTCGTTGCGTCAGCGATCGTCCGTGGATCACCGCAGCCGAAACTTGCGAATGCTTAATGGCCGAACTTTCGGTTGGTAATCGCGATCGGGCTCTCGAACTTTTTGCTTGGGCACAACAACTTCGTTGCGAAGATGGCCACTATTGGACGGGCATTGTTTTCCCTGAAGAAGTCCATTTTCCAGCCGACGAACGCACCACCTACACCGATGCCGCCATCATTTTGGCTGCCGATGCATTAAGTCGTACCTCAGCAGCGTCAGGTTTATTCATCGATCACGATGCACTACCCGCATTAGTTGATATCGATGAAACGATGGGCGATCGCAAAGAGAATTAGACGCGACGCAAAACGCGTAACGAACCAGTAGCCGAAACGTCGACGAACTGGCCGGAATCTAAGGCGCGGCAATAAATCTCATACGGCGGTCGGCCACCATCAGCGGGATTAGGAAACACATCGTGGATTGCCAACAATCCACCCGTCTCAACCCATGGTGTCCAAAGTTCGTAATCACGATGCGCCGGTTCTTCACCGTGTCCGCCGTCAATAAACAAAAACGACAACGGAATTTTCCAAACGGCACCAACGGTTGGTGAATCTCCAACCAGTGCAACAACTGATCCCTCTAAACCGGCATCAAAAATTGTGCGCCGGAATTTCGGCAACGTATCCATCACACCGACTGCCGGATCAACCAGATCGGGCTCATGCCATTCCCAACCAGGTTGATTTTCTTCCGAACCGCGGTGATGGTCGAGTGCAAAGAGAACGGTTGAGCGTTGCTTGGCTGCCGCTCCGAGATACACCGCTGACTTTCCGCAATAACTTCCGATTTCAAGAAACGGAGATGAATTTGCCGCAACACTGACGGCAGCCTCATAGAGAGCCAACCCCTCATCAGGTGGCATAAACCCTCTTGCACTCTCCGCCTGCGCTTTTAGTTTCGGGTCCATGTTCAGTCCGGTGTGTCGTCTTCAAAAACTTCGACATGAAACAACTTATCGAAGACAAAAAAGCGGGCAACCCACAAAATGCCGAAGGACAGGAGTTGCACGAACAAAATCACGAGTTTCGCTTTGGTGTGATTGTCAGCAATGGCAATGGCCAGCGTTGAAAAAAGCAAACCCGCCACCGTGAACAACCAAAAGGGTACGACCTCTTTTTTCATATGGCTTTTTCCGCGCTTACCCCATACCCATGATCGATTCATGTAATAGGCCGGTACCGATGAAATACCAACGGCCGCAATGTTGGCGAAAGTTGGACGCAGCCAATGCTGAAAAATCAATAAAAGTCCGCCACCAAAAAGAACATTGACTGACGAAACAAGTAAGTAGCGAAGTCCACGTGTCCTAATCGGTGCAATAAAAGAACCCAAAAAACCGGTGGCTTCCGGAAGCGGGGTTTCCGTTTTTGATCCGTGCGGGAACTCCTGACGAAGTTCGTGGGGCATAAAGACCTCTCAATCGGGAAAAACCCTACTCCTTGCTCCCCGATCGGAACGAAACCCGAAATTAGGGCGGGCCCACGCATGAGGGAATGCGTGGGCCCGCTATCGAAAATGACTGTGCAGGTGGCTATGTAAATTGCATCAGTTCATTTTCGGTCGCCGGGTTGGGCGCGGTGGGCTCCACGTTCGGGCGTTCGTTTGCGCAACACCACACCAATGGCGAGACCAACTAATAAGACGACGACAACAACGCCGGCAATGATCAATTTCGATGTAGACGATGAATCGTCGGATGAAGAACCTTGACCGCCCGACGCTTGTTCATCGGATGCTTTATCTAACTCAATTGATTTAACTTCTTGACCGTTGACTTGTTTCACTTCTAAACGGCAAGGGCAATCTTTGGCACCAGTTGTTTGGTAGTCGAGAAAAAGATTTTCACCTTTAACAACTGTTCCTTTTTGTTGTGGTGCACATTCGGTTGGTTTCGCAACACTGCAAAGTGTCACCACCACCTCACCCGCTGGCCATTCATAAAGTTGAACGGAGATTGGAGTTTTTCCATCAACCGTTGATGGCGAGACGGAAAGAAAGCCGACAGCTGAGGCCGGCGTGATTGTGAAAAACAAGGCAACTACGGAAATAACCGACACAAAAAGGGCGACCCACCAATACTTGAATGGACCCAAGCCTCTGCCCGCATTGCCAGCCGTTTTGTTAGTAATACTTTTCATAACCTCGCAATGTAGCCCATTGCGGACGCACCAGTGTGTCGAGGCTGGCCTTTTATGGTTCGACTATTGAATTGGACCGAGCAACGCGGCCAAGCCAATGGCCACTGGGCTTCACTTCACGCTGTTGCGTTGCACGATCGACTGAAATAATTCCAAAGCGCGGTCGGTAGCCAAACGCCCATTCGAAATTGTCCATCAGCGACCAGTAGGTGTAGCCGTCAATAGCAAGACCATCGTCAAGACAGCGGAGCACACCTTCGAGTGCCTGCTTCACATATTCGATTCGTTGCACATCGTCATTGGTACCGATGCCGTTTTCAGTCACCGATAACGGCACCTTTCCGCCGGTATAGGCCCATGCATATCGAAGACAGGCTTCCAGTGATTGCGGCCAGAACTCATAACCCATGGGGAGAACTTCGCGGCCGGGTTCCGGACCAATCACGCCTTTCGGGCCAACTCGTTGACGGCTGTAGACCTGCACGCCAAGAAAATCGTCACCTTGAACGGCATCTAAAAACTGATCTTCCATGATCGCGCGCAAGTTATTGCGTTGCTGGACCGCATCAGGATCATCATCCGGAACTGCTTGATAGTCCGTCATTGAAAGAGTGAGCCCAACTGGAAAATTTCCAGGACCGGCGCGCAAGACATCGACTGCGCCGCGATGAGCGCGCACGAAGTTTTCGTTTGCTTGCGCAAACTGTCGATCATCAGTGACGGCCGGCGGAAACAAGCCCATTTGATAGCCCATGAAACTGACAATGTTTGGCTCGTTAATCGTGCAGGCTTTGTCAATCAGGTCGCCAAAGTGAGCAACGCTTTTTTCGCAAAAACGAAGGAAATAATCAACCGTTGACGCGGTATGCCAACCACCTTCCGCTACGACCCAACGTGGCGTCGTGAAGTGGTGGAACGTAACAACGGGTGCAATTCCAAATTCCAAACAAGTGGCCATCACCGATCGATAGTGGTCAAGCGCGCTTTTGGAGAACAAACCCGGTTCCGGTTCGATACGAGACCATTCGATGGAAAATCGATAGTGGTCGAAACCTAAAGAGGCCAACAACGCGATATCGCTGCGATACAAATTCCATTGATCACATGCATCGCCACTGGGTGCTTCGCACAAGGTGTTGGGTGCGTGTTCCCACATCCACCAATCGTTGTTCCAGTTACCGCCTTCAACTTGATGCGCGGCAGTTGCGGTACCCCATTTGAAACCGTCGGGAAAGTTCTGAGCCATTGGCTGACCCTAGTAAATCGGCTCGAATTTCGCGGGGGAATTCATCGGCGACGAGGGCCGGAGAACAACTCCCCGCCTCGGGTGGTCAATGTGTGAAAGATTGACAGGGTGAGCCAGACCGCAGTGGACAATCTCATTCGACTCCTCGATCTTGAGTCAATCGAAGTCAACATTTACCGAGGTGTGAGTCCTCCTGCCGAACGCCAACGCGTATTCGGTGGTCAAGTGGCAGGACAAGCATTAGTGGCGGCATCACGTACCGTCGAACCGGAATACCGCGTGCACTCACTTCACGCTTATTTTTTGCGGCCCGGCGATGTGCGTGTTCCAATCCTTTATCAAGTAGATCAAATTCGCGATGGTCTTTCGTTTGTCACGCGCCGTGTAACCGCAATCCAACACGGCCGAGCAATTTTTTCTCTATCGGCATCATTCCAAGTTCCGGAAGACGGTTTCGATCACAGCGATCAAATGCCCGATGTACCCGCTCCCGAAACATTGCCCACGGTGCAAGAGCGCTGGGGCGAGTTTGCCGCTGAACGTGATGATCACCGTTTCGAAATGGACTTGCCATTTGATTTACGAAACTGCGATTGGTCACCGCGTGATCGCGAGAAACAACTTCCTCCCTATCAACGCGTTTGGCTCAAGACCACCGGATCGTTACCCGACGATCCGGTTTTGCACGCCTGCCTTTTGACGTACGCATCCGATATGACCCTGCTCGATACAGCGTTATTGCCCCATGGGCTCGGCCCGATCGACAACGTCTTCATGGCCAGCCTCGACCATGCGATGTGGTTCCATCGCCCATTCCGCGCCGATGAGTGGCTTCTTTACGATCAATCCACCCCATCGGCACATAGCGGTCGCGGGTTTGCCCAAGGTTCCGTCTTCACCGCCGATGGAAAGTTGGCCGTTTCGGTCGTGCAAGAGGGCTTAATCCGTCCGCCACGCTAACCAGCGACCTACCGAAGGCCCTCATACTTACTAGCCTCGTCAGGTGATGGGTAGGCGAACAAAGCGCTCTTTGTACACGGCTGCGATTGCGGGCCTATGCGGCGCGCTGTTGTTGAGCGCCTGTTCAGTTTCCGATTCCACCACTACTGCGACGACTGTGCCCAATGGTGAACCCACCGCCACGACGGTGGCTTCGGGTCCCACCGCAATTACACAGGGCATCACCGGAAACAAAGTTGCCGGACCGTTTACCAATCCAACCGCTGTTGCTCGTCGACCAATGCGTAACCAAATTTGGGTGGCCGAACGCGCCGGTTATGTGCGCGGCATTCTGCAAGTCACCGATTGGAACAACGAAACCGGACAAACCGTGCGCGGTCGTTATCGCTCCTATACCTATCCAATGATGGACATCACGCGCGATGTTCGTAACTCGGAAAACGGTGGAATTCGCGGAATTGCATTTTCTACTGACGGTCTGACCGTGTATCTGTCCTATATCAATCGTTCCGGCGATCTTGTTGTGGCGAAATGGGAAGTGGTTGATCGCTATGCGAAACGTCCGCCGGCACCAGCACCCGAACCAACTCCGCAAACAAACGGTTCAACGTCAAGTACATCAAGCACGACAACCTCAACGACAACCACAACTCTTGATCCATATTCTTTAACACCGGAACAACGCACTGACATTCCACCACCTGAAGTGAATCCCAATACTCGCGAGATCATTCTCACGATCACTAATCAAAGTGACACCAATATCAGCGGGTCATTAGTTCTTGGTCGCGATGGTTATCTCTATATCGGAGTTGGTGACGACGAAAACAACGCCGCGTTAGCGCAAGATCCGAATTCACAACTCGGAAAGATTTTGCGCATTGATCCCAGTGGCGCAACGAACGACAACAAGTATTCAATTCCGGCAACGAATCCTTATATCAAAGGCGGCGGCAATCCCTCAGTTTTGATTTTGGGAGCAAAGGATCCAAGTTCATTCAGTTTCGATCGTTCAACCGGCGATATGTGGATTGCCGATTCCGGTGCCAGTAACAACCAAGAAATTGATTGGCTTCCCACCGCAAAAATTCCCGGCGCCAATCTCGGCTGGCCTAACTATTCGGGCAGCGACAACGTGCAAGGAAAACTGGAAAATACCGTTTCTCCTTTAGTCACGCTTACGCTCGGCGAAAATTGTCGGGCGGTTAGTGGTGTGGTTTACCGCGGTGCATCAATGGAACGATTGCGCGGTACCTACCTCTTCGGCAATTCATGTTCCGGCACAATCGATGGACTGCTTCAACGGCGGGGGCAAATTCTCGATCGCAAAACACTCACGACCATTGGTGGTGACATAGTTGGTTTCGCCGATGACGACCAAGGCGAAGTTGTTGTACTCACCACCGATGGCTTGTACCGCTTGGTGGCTTCATGACAACAACCGAAACTCCTGAAGAGACTCGGTCTTTCCGTCGCTACTTCCGCGGTCGCCGCCTTAATGATGGAAAAGCGGTGTACTGGTGGCGCGAAGTCATCATCGTGGCTGTTCTCAATATGGTCTACGAAACAGTGCGAAATCTTTCTTCCGGCAAACCATCGAAAGCATATGAAAACGCACTGAAAATTATTGATTGGCAAAAAGCCACAGGCCTTTGGCATGAATTTTCCATGCAACAGTGGGCGCTCGGTTATACGCCACTCATCATTTTGGCGAACTACTTCTACGGTTCGATTTACATCATTGCCACGTTGGCCGGATTGTTTTTCCTCTATCGGCGTTTTACCGACGACTATCCGTTCTTCCGCAATATGTTGGCTGCCGGCACCATGCTCGGCTTGATTGGTTTCGCCACCTTCCCTTTAATGCCGCCGCGACTTCTTGATAACACCTCAATGTTGCAAGGCGTTGATATGCGTCAGTTCTTCGGTTTCGTTGACACACTGGCAAAGTATCCGACGTTTTGGTCATTCGACTCTGAGGCCATGAAAACCATTTCCAATCAGTTCGCCGCGATGCCCTCATTGCATTGCGGTTGGGCGTTTTGGGGATTCGTTGTTTTTTGGACTCGTGTAAAGACAGCTTGGGGTAAAGCACTCGTTGCCCTCTATCCCATTGCCACCATTTATGTTGTGGTCATTACCGGCAATCATTATTTCCTCGATGCCGTTGGCGGTTTGATCATCTTCGTCGCCGGCTATTGGATTGCACGCCTCATTACGCGTGCAGGAAATCGCAACCCATCAATCTTCCGCGGCAAGGGCGATGACACCCCCACTATTTCGGTACCTGCACCTCAATAGTTAAGTAATTACAGCGTGCGTAAATCGATCGCCAGTTGATACGCCTCAATATTTTTTCGACACACTTCGCCCCAATCAACCGACGATGTCACGGTTTGATTGTGCTGGGCCATGCGATTACGTAAGTCGTCATCAAGAACAATGCGGCGCATTTGGGCTGTCATATCGCGATCATCGCGAGCCAATAAACCTTCTTTTTCATGTTCCACAAATTCGCGGATACCAGTCTGCTGCTTCGCGATAACGGGCAAGCCGGCGCAGCGAGCTTCAAGCGCAGCAATTCCAAATGATTCGAGATTGGCGGGAGCGACAAAGACATCCGCCGATGAGTAAATGTCGCGAATTTCTTCACGTTTCCGACGGCCAACCATTTGCACCACATTGGTAAGACCGTTTTGGCGAACAAATTTTTCCAATTGCGGAAGTTCAGGACCATCGCCGATTATGAGCAAACGAACTTTTCGATCGCTTGGCAACGAGCGCACAAGATTGCGCATCATGCGTAAGAGATGCATTGGTCGCTTGCGCGGCGCGAGACGCATCACCGATACGAAAGTGATGACGTCGTCATCATCGTTATGGGAAATTTTCCATTGATCATTCTCGATGCCATTCGGCAAAACACGAACTCGTTCTGGATCGGATGAAATTTTCCGCAATGGCCGTGCGGCTACATCGGAGACTGCCGAAAGTACAACGGGCCAGGAACCCCATTTGGTGAGAAGATTCAAAAACGAAAACACCGGTGTGGCGTAGCTCCACATGCAATGCAATGTGATGACAACCGGAACTCCCATTTTCTGCGCGGTGTACGCGCAGACATACGCCAGCGGACTAACGACACCGCCATGAAAATGTGCGACATCAACCTTTTCCGTGGCTAGTACATCCCCTACCGATCGGAATGCCTTCGGTGTAAAGGGAATATCGAACGGCAAAAGTGGGGCATCGATACGGTGAACGCGCACGCCATCAACGACGGTGGGCCCAGCCGTGGTGGTGATCACAACAACTTCATGGCCAGCATTTTGTAAATGACGCGCCAGATCGTGCACTTGCATCTCGATTCCACCTAATCGAGGCACATAGCAATCTGAAATCAACGCGATTTTCATTCGATCCCCGTACAACGCCCATGGTCGCTATATCTGCACCCTGTAACGGTAGTACCGAAGGCCACAGTGTAAGAATGAGCCAATGCAAAGCGGAACTTTGGTGGCCTTTCACGCTCATCCTGATGATGAAGCCCTGCTTAGTTCCGGCACTTTGGCCAAAGCCCACGCCCTCGGTTTTCGCACTGTTTTGATCTTTGCCACCCGCGGCGAGGTTGGAGATGTTGGCGACGGCGTTCTGAACGATGCCGAATCACTTGGCGACCGGCGCAGCGCCGAGGCGCGTAAATCCGCCGATGCCTTAGGAGTCGATGCGCTTTATTTTCTTGATTTCCTCGATTCGGGTTCACAGCCGAATCGAACATCGGGTGGTGAAAGTTTTTGCCAAGTGGACGTTTCCGTGGCGGCCGAAAAACTGGCAGAGATTTTGCAGAAGGAAAACGCCGACCTGCTCATCGCCGATGATCGCAACGGTGGTTACGGTCATCCCGATCATGTTCAGGTCCATAAGGTGGCGTGGGAAGCAAGTAATCGAACGGCAATTCCCTTTTTGCAGGTCACTATTGATCGCGATTTTCTCTCCGGCGGAATTGAATTGGCGAAAAGTTTGGGCATTGAAGTTCCCGAGAGTTTTGTTCCGCCGGATATATCGCAGTGGTACTCCCCAGCGAACACCGTCACACATGTTGTTGACGTATCAGCACAGTTACAACTGCGAAAGCAATCAATGGCTGCCCATGCCACACAAACAACTGGCTCCACTGATGCGGTTCGCACACTTTCAGTTTTTGTAAATCTCCCGGACGAAATATTCGCCATTGCGTTTTCAAAAGAGTGGTTCGTCCAATCGAACGGTGAGATCCCCACACCATTCCTCGAACTCTTCACCGCTAATGACTGACGAAGATCTCACCCACGGAGGCGATGCCGTTGCCGCAATTCAAAGTGAATTGCGCGCTAAGTCTCCGTTACGACGGGCGATTGAAATAACACTTTCCCTTTCAGTGGTTGTTTTATTTTTTGTTTTCGTCATCCCTAAAGTGACTGGTTCGGAATACAGCAAAATTTGGGATGAAATTCAATCGCTCACCGTTACCGAGATTCTGATCCTTACCGCGATTTGGTTTAGTGCAATGCTCGCCTACACGGGCGTTTTAACTTCAACACTGCCGGGTCTAACGCACACAAAGGCATTGGTCGTGAATTTTGCCGGTAGTGCTGTTTCTAATGTTTTTCCGTTCGGCGGTGCACTGGGAGTCGGTGCAACGTACGCCATTGATTCTTCATGGGGCTTCCGCGCTCCCGCTATCACACTTTCGATTTTGGTTTCCGGAATATGGAATATCTTCGCCAAACTCGGAATGCCCCTTGTCGCATTGGTTTTACTCCTCGTATCGGGAGATGCAACCGGAAAGTTGGTCGCTCCTGCCGTCATCGGTGTCATCGCACTTGGAACGGCGGCCACAGTTGTCATCTTGATTTTGCGCAGCGAAAAACTGGCCGACCGAATCGGAAAAATCGGACAGATAATTGTCGGCAAACTCTTCCGCTTAGCGCGACGATCATCAACTCCCGATGTGCATAAAAGTGTTTTGGACTTCCGCCACCAAAGTATTGGCCTTTTGAAAACGCAATGGTGGAAGATTTCCATTTGGGCTGCGCTCTTTTATTCCATTCAATTCCTGCTGCTTTTCGCTTGTTTACGTTTTCTCGGTGTCGACAACATCACCTTGGCTCAAGCATTTGCTGCCTTCACCGTGGCCCGTTTATTAGAAACCGTTCCCATCACACCTAGCGGTGTTGGCATTGTGGAAGCCGGTGCAGCCTCAGCACTCGTTAGTTTTGGCGGCGACCACGATGCTGCGACAGCCGCAGTGTTTTTATTCCGCGGCTTCATTTACTTACTCGAAATTCCCGTCGGCGCATTGGCCTGGGTGGTGTGGGCAACCGCCAAGAGTTGGCGAGTACAAAATCAACCCACAGCCAAAAGCGCCGCTACGACATAGCCGCAACGGCACCGAAAATTTCGTCCATCGCATCTTTTCGTTTTTGACCGGTTCCGAGATACCAATCCGGAACGATTACTTCATCAACACCGACTTCTTTCCAATCACGTACTAGTTCGGCAAACTTCTCCGCCGTGCCAGCAAAGGTTGGTCGCGGTGCCATTGCTTTACGAAACGAATCGGCGGCAGCAACATCATTAGTCAATAACACCAATGCCTGAGTTGAACGATGTATGTGCGATGGATCGCGGCCAATCACTTCGCAGCGTTGATTCAAAAACGATGAACGCTCGAAAAACACATCCGGCATTGCCCACATATTCCATTGATCGGCCCAACGCGCCACTACCGACATCATGCGGTCGCCTTTTCCGCCAATCAAAATTGGTAGTGGATCTTGCAGTGGTGACGGCTCACACCACGCATCGCGCAAAGTGAAAAAATCGCCGGAATAGTTAGTCATCGGTTCACGTGTAAGTGAACGAACAATTTCGACGTATTCCACCAAACGTTGCAAACGCGCTTTCCGTTCACCAAGAACAATCCCATATTGCTCATGTTCGTTCTGTTGCCAACCGGCGCCTACGCCCAATGTCAATCGACCGTTTGAAATATGGTCGACCGTGGCGGCCCAATTTGCGACCACCGCAGGATGTCGAAACGTGGCCGACAACACCAAAGGGGAAAGCCGCAGTGATGACGTTGCCGCCGCTAACGAGGCCAAGACCGAGGTGCATTCAAGGCGCGGATCGGTGGCTTCACCGAATTCAGAGCCATCGGCCATGAAGTGGTCCTCAATATAGAGACCGTGCCAACCGGTCGAATCGGCATACGTCGCAACATCAAGAACATCGGCAAATGGTTGTGAAACTGATGGCCAGATGGAAAGCAGCACCCTCATAGTCTCCCCCACCAATCACGGCATTGCCTAAAAATAAATGGCAACAGAAAATCTGTGCGAAAGTGACTTCATGACACATCTCTTCGACGAACGATCAATCCTGCTCACCGATCGCGTCGCCATCGTGACGGGCGCCGCGGAAGGTATCGGTCGAGAAACTGCATTGCTCTTTGCGCGCTGTGGCGCCTCGCTAGCTATCTGTGATCGCCAAAGTGGACTGTTGGCCGAAACCGCGGCTGCGATTGAAGGTCTAGGACGGCCCGTACTTTCGGCTGATCTCGACGTCCGCGATGCCGAAGCCGTTGACCAATTCATCGAAGCCATTTCGGCACGTTTCGATCGTGTCGATGTTTTAGTGAACAACGCCGGTGGCACTTTTGTTTCGCCGTTTTTGGATGTCTCGCCCAAGGGTGAAGCGTCACTCATCGCGGAGAACTTCACTCAGGTCACTCATTTCATTCGCCGCACCGTGCCGCTAATGGCCAATGGCGGTTCAATCATTAACGTCACTTCAATTGAAGCCCATCAAGCCGGTCCGGGATTCGCGGTCTACGCCGCTATGAAAACCGGTTTGGAAAGTCTCACCAAATCATTGGCCCTTGAATTTGGATCCAAAAAGATTCGCGTGAATTGCGTAGCCCCTGATGCACAACCTTCCGAAGGCGATAAGGGTTTACAAGAATCAATGTTGGCCGCCGACCCTGAGTACTTGCCCGTCTTTGTTCCGCCGCTTGGCTATTTAGGTTCCACCGAAGACTCAGCAGCCGCAGCTTTGTTCTTAGCGTCAGATCTTTCGCGCTTCATCACTGGTACGTCATTGCATGTTGACGGCGGAACCTGGGCTGCTGGTGGTTGGCACCGACCTGACGGTTCACGTCCAAAGGGGCATTAAATGACTGACGTCATTGATTGGGGTTTTACCGGTAAATCAATCGTTGTGGTTGGTGCCGGTGGTGGCGGAATTGGCACGGCCATCGCGGAAAAGTTAGGCAAAGCGGGCGCCAGCATTGTTGCGGTTGATATTGATGCCGAGAAACTCAAAATTTGCACTGATCGTTTACAAGATGCGGGAGTGCAACATGCGGGACTGCTCGCCGATACCCGCAAACCGGGTGCGCTGGATGAAGCAATCGCCGCCGCCATTGCTATGGGTCCATTACATGGTTCGGTGCAAGTGGCCGGCGGAATGTGGCCGCCACAATGGGCACCGTTCGCCAGTGACGACGCCGCATTCAACGACGTTATGGATCTGAATTTCAACGGAACCGTGAATGCCGTGCGCGCCGTTGGCCGTCAATTGGTAGCGCAAGGCAACGGCGGATCAATCGTCAATATCGCAACAACCTCAGCATTAAATGGAATGCCCTACGGCTCGGCCTACGCCGCAGCCAAGGCGGCCGTTGTTTCACTTACGCGCTCCCTTGCTATCGAATGGGGCACGCGCAATATCCGTATCAATGCCGTAGCCCCCGGTTCTATTGCCACACCAAAAAGTGCATCGACTCGTAAACCGGGTGATACCGATGGCGATGACCTCTTAGTAATCCCATTGCGACGTCGCGGCGTAAGCGAAGAAATTGCCAATGGCGTTTTGTTTATGGCCTCGGATATGTCGTCGTATGTAACCGGCCAATTACTTTGCGTCGATGGTGGAACCAGTATTCGTCCCACCTACAACGATGCTGAGGAATTACCCGTCTTTGTTCATAACGAAGAACTACGCGCCCGTCTACGCGATTGGTGATTCGCCGCTACAAACTGGTGAAACGCCCACCACTTACGACAAGTGTTTGTCCGGTGACATAACGCGCTTCTTCGCTGCATAAAAACACTGACGGTGGTCCGATGTCATTAGTTGGATCACCTAACCACCCGAGCGGAACTAAACCTTCGATTCGACGGACGCGCTCGGGATCAGTGTTTTTTAAGTTCTCTAACGCCGGTGAAATCGCCAACGGAGCAACGCTATTCACACGAATTCCCTGCGGACCCCATTCGCGCGCTAATGCCCGCACGAACCCTCGTTGGGCTGCTTTGACGGCGCTATAAAAAGGCGCTCGTTCCGATCCTTCGATACCGGCCGGCGAACTCATTAATAAATAAGCACCCTTTGTTTTTTGCAAATGAGGATAAGAAAGCACCGCTAAACGCCAACTGGCGCGCACAGTCACCGACGCGTGATCTTCCCATTCAGTTAAATCGGTGTTTTCAAAATCAGTCGGCTCACTTGAGCGCGCACTAACCGCGTTATGCACGGTGGCATCAAGACGACCGTATGTTGAGATCAATTCATCAATAGAACTTTGACATTGCGCTTCGTCGGTGACATCGCAGCGCAAAATAACCGGCTTTCCACCGGCCTCACTCACAAGGTCAGCGACTTCGGTGGCGGCTTCCGGGCGACGCACACCAATTCCAACGGTTGCACCTTGGCGCGCAAACGCAACCGAAACTCCTTTACCAACACCGGCGGCAGCACCGGTAATAAGCACAACTTTTCCTTGCCATGAACTCATGGTTGCATCACCGTTCCGCGATCAGCCACCAACAACGCTCCAGTTAATCCACTTGAAGACTCGGAACGAAGAAGTGAGATCAATCCAACGACATCATTAACGACTGAACTTTCCGATAAGGCCGGCACACCGAGAACGGGAACACTCGGCACGTTCGCTCGATCACCATCACCCACGATGAACGTAGCGAGATCTACTTCAATTGTGTTGACGGTAATTGAACGAGCACCCCAACGTCGCGCAACTGCTTTGGCCATAACCCGAATTGCTTCTACCGCACTACAAAGCGGCACCAATTCCGCGACACCGGTTGCGGCTGTTGTTGGTAAAACGATTATGACGCGGCCGCCGTCATTGAGGCGTGCGTAAACACGTTGTAAAACAATGAACGCAGCGCGCATTGATTTCTCACTCGCCGCATCCCATTCATCTTCGGTGAGTTCATGTATCGGTTTGGCGACAAACGACGCGGGATCCAACCAACTAAAAATGACGGTATCGAAAGCAGTTGAAAATGTTTCCAATGCCGCATCAACTTCGATCGCGTTTGTTAAGTCAATCGCATCGCCATTAATCACATGGGTAGGGGCATCAAGTTTCGGCTCAAGAGCAGCACCAATGCCACCCGCGGCCCGAACTAAGAGCGTCCCGAATTGTTGTTCATTCACCTTGACGAAACTAGTGCCCACTTGAGCGGCCGGTGCAGCGCAAATCGAAACCGTTAACTGCGACTAGTTTGGCAACGTGCTCCGGGGGTTGCAACGAAGAACATTGCTGGCGACGATGCTTGGCGTCTTCGTCTCGGGCTGGCCCGCAGTCATTTTGGTTGCCGCGCTACCGGAAATTGGAAGCGATCTGAAGGCCGATCGCGGCGTTATGTCATGGGTGCTCACTCTTCCCATGTTGATCGGCTCGGTCATGCTCCCCACCTTTGGTCGACTCGGTGACCTCAAAGGACAAAAGCGCGTCTTTCTCATCGGCTTAAGTGTTTGCGGTGCGGCTGCCATTGCAACGGCCTTTGCACCGAATGCTGCGCTTTTGATTTTGTTCCGCACAATTTCCCAAGGTGCTGGCTTTGCCTGTGTGCCTACTGCGGTTGCGCTCATTATGGATGTTTATCCTGTCGATGAACGTCCCAAACCACTCGGTATTTGGGCCTTCGTCTCGGCCCTCGCTCCTGCTTTAGGTTTGATTTTCGGCGGACCAATGGTGGAAGTGTTCAGTTGGCGCGGCGTTTTTATTTTGCAAGGCGCGCTCGCTTTGGTGTTCTTTCCTCTTTGTTTCTTTTGGCTGCGAGAAACAGAACGTCGATCAAATATCGGTTTCGATATTCCCGGCGGCATCGCATTGATGATCACCAGCGGTTCCGTCGTCTTCTACTTGGATCGTGGCGGTAAAGACGGTTGGGCCAATCCCTATTTGATTGCTGCTCTTTTACTTTTCCCCATCGGAGCGTTTGTATTTACCCGAGTGGAAAAGCGCGCCAAGTTTCCACTCCTACCGCCAGGTTTGTTATCCAATCGCGCCTATGCCAGTCCGGCCATTGCTGAGTTTCTTTCCCAAGCATCATCCAATGCTGTTTTCTTTATGTCGCCACTTATGTTGCAACAGCGGTTTAATAAAACCATCGCTGAAACTGCGTGGTTAATGTTGCCGTTGCCATTGGGAATGTGTTTCGGCGCCATCATTGGTGGTCGTGTTGCGGCTCGTTATGGTGAACGAACTGGCGGTTTACTCGGTGCTTTCGCCATGACGAGTTCCATGGTGTTGTTCATCATCGGCTACAACCGCATCGATCTAGGGATCATCACTGCAGCCCTCATCATTCAGGGCATCGCCAATGGATTCGTGCGACCGGCGGTGGCCTCAGCCGGCGGTGCGGCGTTAGAGCCTGAATACTTCGGCGTAGGCATGGCCACATTGCGAATGACAGCACTATTGGGTTCAACTGCCGGTATCAGTATTGAACTCGCCACCTACGCCATCGGCGGTTACCGCGCCGTGTTCTGGACAACATTGGTCTTAGCGGCATTAAGCGGCGTCATGATGAGCCGAATCGTGCGGCGTCCAAAAATTGATGGCACCCCTGAGGAAAGACGAGCCGAAGAGCGCAGAATATTGGCAGAGATCGAAACCGAAGCCGGTCTCACCACTCTGCCCGCTTTTGAAGGTTAACCATGTCGTCGCCAACAGGATTTCTTTTCCTGACAACTCATTTACCGACAGAACTTCACCGCGAATTTTCACATTGGTGTGATGGCCATCATCGCGAGTTACTTCAAGTACCCGGATTTTTACGCGCCCGTCGTTTTCATAAAGTCGATTCGCCTTTTGCGGATGCACCGCAATTTCTCACTCTTTATGAACTCGAATCACCACAGGTACTTCTCAGTGATGACTATGCCGAATCACGAAATTGGATAACACCAATTCCGGAAAACATAAAAGATCAGTTGAAAGTGACGCGGAGAGATTTACAACTTATCGATGCTCGTCCACTCGATTGGTTTCAACGCACAAATGAAACATCGCTGCTCGATGTTTTTGCCCTGCGTGCAACATCGCTAAAGAAAATCATCGAGTTTTTGCCTTCCGTTTCCGATGACGCCTTTTCCCGAGCCGCTCTGCGATTTGCCGAAGATGTTCCTCAACCAACCACCGAGAAAAAATCAGCCGGTCTTGATCCCATCCTGTTTTTCGATCATGACGAAGAAATTGATCCCCATATTGACGCTATTGCCGACATGCTTGGCTCGGCACGGGATGAATGGGAAGTCGAATTCATCGCCCAAGCTGGTTCGCGGCCGTAATTTCGAAACCTAAGATCTCCCCATCGAGATTTTGGTCATCTGTTCGGGAAATACATGTCGGTCGCCGATGGCGATGGAATTGCTCGCGCATGAACTGGCCAAACGTGGCGCAAAAGCCAATGTTTTCTCGGCCGGCACATTGGGTTGGGGTGGTCCCGCCACCAACCATGCAGTAAAGACCTTGGCTGACCGCGGACTTGATTTAAGCGCGCATGAAAGCCGACGAATGTCGAAACAAGATGTTGATGGAGCCGATCTCATTATCGGAATGACACGTGCGCATGTGAACGGTGCGATCGCCCATGACCCCGACGCCATGCCCCGCACATTTGTCATGGGAGAAATTGTTCGCCTCGGTCGCAAAGTAGGGCCACGCCAGCCTGGTCAATCGGTGCGTCAATGGTGCGAAGAAGTGCATGCGCAACGTCTGCCGAATCGACCACCCGGACTCGGCAGTGACGAGATCGATGATCCTGTGGGAGAAAATCTCGACGTATATGCCGCTTGCGCTAATCGACTCGAAAAACTTTGTGCCGAGTTAGCCGAACTTCTTTTAAGCGATAGTTACCTTGCACAAAGTGCGCCGGAGACAATTGAAATTGATCCGGTTGATGATCATTTACAACCCGGTTGATTCATCCGGTGGCGTTCCCACCGGCCAACCTTCAATCACAGTTACTTCATGCGTGAGCGGCGGTTGCCAGCCATCATCTTTTGTCCATTTCCGAATCACTTTTCCGGGGACACCTGCAACCACACTGTGATCTGGAATCTCGCCTCGTACCACTGTGCCTGCAGCAATCGCGCAATTTTTTCCAATACGCGAGCCGGGAAGCACAACAACATTTGTACCAATCCATGTTCCGGCACCTACGTGCACCGGAAAACACTGAAGTATTTGTTGACCAACGGGCAACCACGGATCGGCATAGGTGTGATTGTGATCAGTGAAATACACATTGGGCGCAATAGTGACGTCATGTTCCAAAACAATTGATTGACGCGCCACAAACCAACAATCTTTTCCTACTGATGTGCGATCACCGATTTCAATCACGGGAGGATGATCGGCAGGGAACGTCTCAGTTGGCATACCCACGGCCAAGGTGGTGCCGGCGCCAATCAAACAATCACGACCGATATGAATGGCATGAGGATTTGTGCAATCGCCTCGCGGAAAGGCGATATACGAGCCCTCTCCCACCGATCCAAATGCTCGAGCCAAACGAGAACGATGGTTCAACGCGCCATGGCGGCGCACCCACGACCAGATGCCGTTTACCATCGGAGTGGTAACGGTCCGACTCAATTCGTTCCAACGGCTACGAAGTGACACGATGGAAGACGTTACTTCCCGTTAGCGACCTCTCAACCGAACGGCGATTTCTATGGCCACAATCCGTTCTCATATTCGTATCCACGCCACTCCCGAATCCGTTTGGGAAATCGTGGGAAACCCCGCACGGATCGTGGAGTGGTTCCCCGGTGTTACCGGTGTGGAAATCAACGGCGATACCCGCACACTGCAATTGGCCTCCGGTGTGCCCGTTTGGGAAGACATCTTGACGATTGATGATCGCTTACGTCGCTTTCAATATCGCATCACTGGTCCACTGCCAGTGAAATTTCATTTAGCCACGATGGATGTTCTCGATGATGAATTTGCTGGATGCCTTTTGGTGTATTCGACCGAGATCGATCCGGAACCAATGGCGTTTGTTCTTGATGGTGTGATCTCCGAAGCAATCACAAACTTGGCAAAACTCGCAGAAGAAAACGAAAAGGTTTAACCATGGGTCGCAAAATTCTTCTCATAACAACTGATCAAATGCGTTATGACGCCATCGGCGCGAACGGCGGAAAAATTGCGCGCACGCCCACCATCGATTCATTAGCGAATGACGGTATTTCCTACGACCGCGCGCAACCGCAAAATGTCGTGTGCATGCCATCACGCGCCACCATTGTCACGGGACAAAATGTCGGCACCCACGGCGTTTGGATGAACGGCGTGCCGCTTCCAGCAAATGCGCCAACCGTTGCTCAAGTGTTACAAGACGCGGGCTATCGCACAGCGCTCATCGGCAAAAGCCATTTCGAACCGCTACTCGATCCGTTCTTGCGCTTCGCCGAAAACAAACAAGGATTTAACGCTGATACGCGCGGTCACCGTGGCTTTGACTACATGGATCTCGCCACACACGGCGCTGCGGGTTGGACCCATTACGGCAATTGGATTCGCGCGCACCATCCCGAAGCGATGCCGTGGTATTTCCAAGTGCTCGACGGTGATTTAGAAGTTAACGACGCGCCGGGCGGCGACACTATGGCGCCACAGGTAAAAGTCAATCCCATTCCGCGCGAGTGGTATCACACTGACTGGGTTGCTGATCGCACAATCGCATGGCTTGATTCACTTGATGCCAGCGACGATTGGTTTTGTTGGATGTCGTTCCCCGATCCGCATCATCCTTGGGACCCGCCGGAATCGGAAGTCAATCGAGTGCGTTGGCAAGATCTGGATTTGCCCGAAAATTACGTGGAAAATGCTGCCGAACGAGAAGCGATCATCGACCAAAAGCCAATTCATTGGCGCCTTTGGTACGACGGAAAACTCGTGAGTAATTACGAAGCACCGGCGAAATGGGTTCCGGCCACACTTACTGCCGATCAAATTCGCGAAGTCAACGCAATGGTGCACGTCGAAAATGAATTAATCGACGAAGCCATTGCCCGCGTGCTGCAAGCAATTTCGGCACGCGGTTGGTCCGATGATCTCGACATTATTTTCACTACTGATCATGGTGAATTTCAGGGTGACTACGGATTTCTTTTTAAAGGCCCGTTCCATGTTGATTCCCTTATGCGCTTGCCGTTGATTTGGCGACCAGCACCAAGCGCCGGTGGCGGACTTGATGCAAAAGCGCGCGTCAGTGCACCCGTTGGACTTCTTAACTTGGCACCGACATTTTGCGCCATTGCCGGAGTTGATGTGCCCGAATGGATGGAAGGTAAACCGCTCCCCATTGACGATGCCGATGCCAAAGCGCGCGGTTTCGAACGCGTCATCACCGAATGGGATAGTCGTCAGCCCGATGGCACCGAAATGCATCTGCGCACCATCACTCGCGATGGCTGGGTGTGTACGACCTATCAAAAGGGTTCAGTGCACGACGGCACTGAGGGAGAGTTGTACAACATCAACGAAGATCCCAAACAATTCGTGAACTTGTGGAGCGATCCTGCGTATCGGTCCATGCGCGACGAATTACTTCTCGATCTCGAGGCAAACTTTGTACCGGCCAAGCAATTCCGTAAAGCAGAAGCTCCGGTATAAAACCAATTAATTAAATTGGCGCCGTCTTTATAAAAGTTCGGCGACGGTTTCTAACGTGCGATCAAATTCCGCAAAAGGCACCGCCACAAATTCAGTGGCACCTAAGGCAAAAATTTGTTCGATCTGTTCTTTCACTGCCGATGCCGATCCAACAATGGCCACATCCGCTGGACCTTCCACGCCTTCTTTTTCCAACATGGCGCGATAGGAAGGCAAAAAGCCGTACACCTGAAATTCCTCGCCGGCTTTGGCGCGCATCGCCGGTTCATCATCGGTAACACATACCGGTAAAGCACACACCACTCGTGGCGCAGGTTTACCGGCTTTTTGCGCCGCTTCGTTGATGGTCGGGACGATATGGGAACCAATGGTTTGTGGCCCGGTCATCCATGTGACAGTGCCTTGCGCACGTCGGGCGGTGACATTGAGCATCTGCGTTCCTAGCGCCGCCACCAAAACCGGAACCGGCGTGGAGTCGGCAATATCGAGCGCAATATGGGCGCTCAGCGTTTCACCGGTGGCATCTGCGGCTTCACCATTAACGAGCGGAAGAAGGATTTCCAAATACTCACGTAAATGACGAACCGGCTTTTCAAAAGACATTCCCATAATGCCTTCAATCACCATTTGATGAGAAAGACCGATACCCAAAGTGAAGCGGCCTTTCGCCACTTGCTGCAATGTGCGCGCTTGTGCCGCCAACATGATCGGATGACGCGGATAAGTGGGAACCACGGCCGTGCCCAATTCGATATTTGGAACCTCATGCGCAATCACAGTTAATGCGGTTATGGCATCCAAGCCAAAAATTTGCGGCATCCAAAGTGAACGAAAACCTTCTTCGGCAAATTCACGCGCATGTTGCACGCCTTTTTCCACTGAAGGGGGTTGAACGAAAACACCGATATTCATTTATTTACTTTCAGTTCGTGCGCAAATGCGCCAACGCATTTGCATGGGTTTCTAAATCACGGGGGTTATGAGGCGGAGGGAAATACAAAATTCCAAGATCTAAACCAGCATCGGCAAATGCTTCTGCTTGGGCAACGGCTTTGCTTGGATCACTTGGATCGGCCATGAGATGAATTGATGTCATGATCTCTTTTGGATCGCGACCAATATCCGCACATGCTTCATAAAGAACATCGCGGCTTTCTTTCCACATCTCTACAGTTCCGCCGGGATGATTCCAATGTTGAGCCCAACGTGCCGCAGTCGGCAGCGTGCGGCGCTTTCCAGTACCACCAATACAAATAGGTGGGTGCGGTTGTTGCACCGGTTTTGGTTCGCAATACGCATCACGCAATGTGAAATGTTTGCCGCTGAAATTTGTTACTCGTTGTGAAAGTAACGAAACGAGAATTTCAACGCCTTCATCAAATCGATCAAAACGCTCGGTGAGATTGGCACCTAAAGAAATTCCATAAGCGTCGGCCTCTTCATCATTCCAACCGGCGCCAATGCCTAACTCCAGACGACCATTGGAAATGATGTCAACCGTTGCCGCCAGATTGGCTAGTAGTGCGGGATGTCGGTACGGCATGCCCGTTACCAAGACACCAACCCGAATTCGTTTTGTGGCCTGGGCCAATGCCGTCAGCGTTGACCATCCCTCTAAACAAGGCCCATGACTATCGTCGGAAAAAATTGGGTAGAAGTGGTCGAAGTTCCACCCTGACTCGTAAAAATCAATATCGTCAGCGGCCCGCCAGACGTCCAGCATGGCCGCCCAAGTTGTGTGTTGCGGAGAAGTTTTGAAAGCAAAGCGCATAGCGGCAGGCTATCTATCCTGCTACCACTGTGCAGGTGAAAGATCCGACCGAAAAGGAATGAAATGAACGGTCAAGAATGGGTAAGTGCATTTGCCCGCGAACTAGGTGTGGCTGAGCCGACGGCAGAAGAAATTGAAATGTTGCTCGATGTAGCCAGTGTGGCCGCCCATTCATCGGAACGGCTCGCCGCTCCCCTCACCTGTTACCTCATCGGGAAAGCCAATATGTCCGCCAGCGACGCTTTGGCCCTTGCGCAGCGACTTTCGGCCAACGAGTGACCGAACGACGTACACCACCCAACCGCCGTCAGCGGATGGAAATCATTCTTTCCCGCGACGGAAATGAATGCGTTTGGTGTCGTCGCGAAATCAACACCGAATTAGTCAAGGCAACAACCGAGCATGTCGTACCCCGAATCAAGGGCGGGCCTTCATGGTTAGAAAATGAAGTCGCTGCTTGTTCCCGTTGCAACAAACAGCGCGGTCATCTCACTCCTGCGGAGTGGATTGACGAATGTGAACGGCGAGGTTGGGAACCCAATCGTCAACTCGTTGTGCAGCGGTTACAACAATTGAAAGAAGCCATTCGAGAAAAGGGCGGTCAGCGACGGGCGCGTCCTTATGTGGAATCACAGTTACGTCGACTTACGAAAATGTAAGTTCCGCGGGCAACTGCCAAGGTGTTGTCGGAAGTCCTTCTACGGAAAAACGTAAACACAGTTCATCGAGCGAAAGATTTTCCTCTTCCGAACAAAGACCGAGAGAAATCGCAAAAAGTTGACGTACACGTTCGGCACTCACACCATGTTCTTCCTGTTCGGCCAGAGTTACCGACCCATGCCGCTTGGCTAACCGCTCGCCATCAGCACCAAGCACTAAAGGAACATGCAAATACGAAACTTCGGGCAAATTCAAAATCTTTTGCAAATAGATCTGCCGGGGCGTGGTTTCTAAGAGATCTTCGCCACGTACCACTTCGCCTACTTGTTGTGCCGCATCATCTAGAACTACGGCCAAGTTGTAAGCCGGCGTTCCATCGGCTCGCTGAACCACAAAGTCATCGATGAGACCGGTTTGTTCACCGAAGAGTCGATCGATAAACGAGATTTCCGCGTTGTTCCCGCGTAAGCGCAAAGAAGGTTTTCTTCCTTGCGCTTCTTTTTCTTTTCGTTGTTGGGTGGAGAGTTCGCGACAAGTTCCGGAATAGGCACCTTTGGGACTATGGGGAGCAAACACCGACGACTCCGCTTCCGCTAGAACTTCCCGCCGAGTGCAGTAACACGGGTAGAGCAAGTCATTAGCCAGAAGTTCGTGAATCACTTGCGAATAAGCATCTCTGCGTTGCGATTGCCACATGATGTCGCCATCAAACAGCAATCCCAATTTTTGTAAATCCCGCATGGCCGACTGAGCATGTTCGGGACGACAGGCCACTTCATCCATATCTTCGATACGCAAAAGAAACTGCGCTCCTTGCGCTTTCGCCGCCAAATAGGCGACGAATGCGGTACGCAAATTTCCTAAATGCAAGGTTGCAGTCGGACTGGGCGCATAACGCCCATTCGCTTTCAACGCATGCGGCGCAGAATTTCCAGCCATAGCTGTTCATAGGCTTTCGCTGATCGTGAATTACGCCCGTAAACACCCACTGGTTGTCGTTCTAATCCCATACGTTCAATATCGGATGAATTGGGAATAATCGATTCCAAAATTTCCGGATGATCAATACGAAAATCACTCATGAATTTTCGATGCAAACGCCGATGTTTATCAACCATCGAGAAAAATCCGAAGACATCAATCTGGCGAACCATATCGGGATTGTCATCGATGAACCGATCAAGTTGCTCATAAGTGCGAAACGAAAGTGTGGTGGGAATCGTGGGAACAATTAACGCATCGGCGGCGCGGAACACACTTTCCGACGTGAGCGAAATACTGGGAGCGCAATCCAAAAACACCCAGTCGTAATCGTCTTCAATTTCTTTAAGCGCTCGACGAATACGGGCTAGAGGCTTTTTTGCGTCATCAAGCCAAAGATCAAAGTGTCGGTAGGAGAAATCGGACGGCACAACATCAAGATTGTCGAAATCAGTGGCTTTAATGGCATCAGCGAGTTCGCCCGAACCTTTCACTAACGCTTTCCCGCCACCTTTTACTTTTTGCTTCACCCGGAAGTAAAAAGTTGCGGCGCCTTGAGGATCGAGATCCCACACCAAAACACGGTCGCCACGTGATGCCGCGACATAGGCAAGGTTCACCGCAGTCGCAGTTTTTCCGACTCCGCCTTTGATGTTGTAGGTGGCGAGAGTTTTCACGGCTTGCGACCCTTTCCGGGCAAAGATTTCACAGCTCGCCGCACCGAACGTTTTTCGATTTTGGCGAAGGCATCGGGAAATTCCCGACGCGCTTGAGCACAACGATTTTTTGCTTCTTCCGCCAACGGAATTGCGGCCGCTCCCGCTAATTGCAGCAATTGTTCGGCTTGAATATCGGCGTCCTGAAATTCGCCAAGAACTTTTTGCAATCGACGCAGAGGCTTCGAAATTGCCTCAACTTCGTCATCAGGGAAAAGTGGACCAAAACTTTCTAATAAGTAGCGCAGACGTTTTGCTGTCTTTCGCAATTCGTGAAGATCCTCGGCGGGAGACTTTTTCGTGATGGACGATCCCTCCGCACAAAGGCGTTCATAACTGGAAAGAATTCGCTTACTAGCGACTTTTCGTAATGGTTTGCGCGCGTCATCAGGAATATCGGAGCGCCATAACTTTGAATCGGTTAGGAAGTCATCCCATCCTTTTTGTAGCGACTTCCATCGCTCCAGCCGAGTCTCTAACAAAAATGCGTCCCACTGGTTTTCGCGCCAAGAATGAACTTGATCAACTACCGGTTCACTGGCCAGAACTGACGTCTGCACTAATTCATACAGAACATCGGCATCACGAGCCGGAGTTGAAATTTCACCTAACCATTGAAATTCGCTACGGAATTGTTTACGCGCGCTTTTATCAATGACGTCGTTGCCATCTTGCAAAATTGTGCGCATTCGCCGTACCGCAACGCGGAATCGATGTAACGCTTCAACGTCGCGCGCTTCAATTCCTTTTACTTCGTCGAAAATTGCTCCGCCGAGAGCTCGTAAAACTAAATGCCAACCTTCGGCGGCGGATTTTGTCTCGGCATCATTGGCGGAAAGAACGCGATAGCCCAAGGGCTCTATATGTTTTGCGGTCGCAAATTCTTGCGCCGTATCAAAAGCCGTCTGACTGGTTGGTCGTAACGCAACATGTTGATGAACTTTCCGTTCAACTTCATCGGCTTCGTCTCCATAGCCGCGCAACTCAGTAATTTCTAAACGCACAGGAAGCGCCGAACCGTTTTGTAACGAACTCTCATCAACCACGACTCGCACCGTGGTTTTCTCATCTTCATTCAAATGTCGAAATGAAGCACGACGAGTGACTGTGGAAAGAGAAATAGTCAGGCTTTCGTTTCCTAAAAGAGTGCGTAAACGATCCCAAGCGGCATCTTCAGGCAAATCGGATCCGACGGCCGGTTCTTGTCGAGAAACAAAATCATTCGTAGCGATAGAGCGCTGCGCATCAGACCAGCGCAAGGCAGCGGCCGCATCGTTTTGTTCGGGACGCGCATATTCCAACAACATTGACTGTTGTTGGAGAAGTTGCCCGTTGGTATCGAGCCAATGACGTTCAAGTTTTTCGTCGCTCACCAACGAAAGGCCAACGCGAGATTGCAGTACAGAAATCACGGTGGCGAAATCGCCCGCGCCTGTAATGAAAAATCGACGAGTAGTGGTCACATACGGCCTTTCGACAAAGACCGAGGCTAGTAGTCCTAGGGCCGTTTGAAATTGACCCTCACCGGCACTTTGCGGCGCTTATGCGCGTGGTGGACGAGGAAAAAATGGGCTGGTACGACGCACATAATCGGCATATCCAGGCCGACGCTTCACCAGCGATTTCTCCAGAAGAGTCACACCCGATACGCGGCGCAGCAGAACCGTCATCACTACCGGACCGATGATGCCCAACCACGCCCAACCGCCGGCGCCTAACGACAGAAGCAGGATTCCCCACCACACGCAGGCATCACCGAAATAGTTGGGGTGACGGGTGTAGCGCCAAAGTCCCTTGTCCATTACTTGGCCCGCGGAATTGGGATCAGCCTTGAATTTTCGCAACTGCGCATCACCCACCGACTCGAATAGAAAGCCGATCATCCAAACCGCAACACCGGCAATCAAGAAAATGAGCCATCCCGACATACGACCAGTGGTGCCAATGCCGAACTGCAATGGCAGCGAAACGATCCACATCAAAACGCCTTGAAATGTGAAGACCGTTCCAAGACTTACCAACCAAAACTTCGCGCCATGCTTTTTACGCATCGCCTTATAGCGAAAATCTTCGCCATGGCCGACATTACGAGTGAAGAGGTAGAGCGAAAGGCGCAGACCCCAAATTGTTACCGCCGCCAATAGCAATGCGGTTCGCCAACCGTCACCGTCACTATGGGCCAAAAACGAAACCCAACCGATGACAACAAACCCCATCGGCCAAATCGGATCAACAATCGATGCATTCCGCAACGGAAGACTGATTAACCAAGTCACCAACATCACAACTGCTACGGCAAGAGCAGTCCACAAAAGCACCGACGCGCTAAACGCTGAAGTATCCATGCCTATTTCTAACGCCGAAATGAAGCCGGTCATTCCCTTTAAGGGAAATTACGAAACATTCTTAAAGAAATAGGAGTCGTACATGTCGTTCACCAGCGTCAACCAGGCGTTAGCCGTCACTGGATCGGAGCTCACATCATCAACCGTGCGTCCCAAAATCACACCTTGGGTGAAACTGGCCGCGGCTCGGGGATCAATTTGGGAATCGATCCAACCTTTTTCAATTGCCAGTCGGAACAAATCGGCAAGCGACTCAGTGAGTCGCGCTTGTTCGGCGCCGATTGCTTCCTTTAGTCGTAGATTCGATCCACATTCACCAATAATTCGGGCGCGCTCTAAACGATTGGGAATGCGATCCGGTTGCACGAGAATCTGGTTGAACATTCGAATTTCCCGGCGAAGATCTTCACCCGATTGACAGCGTTTCAATAACTCTCGCAGTCCGGCGATATCGGCTTCGATCATCCGCGAAAAACGAAAGACGGTTGCTGCATCGAGCAAATCCTGTAAGTCAACAAAATGGTGATAGAGCGAGCCCTTTGAAATTCCCGAGCGCTGCAACACTTCGTCAACATGAATTTTGCCGTTGCCTTCATCGAATATTTCAACGGTGGTTAGAAGCAAACGTTCCCGAGTCGGATGCATTTA
>JBEGMF010000071.1:0-9963 GCA_041183205.1 Actinomycetota bacterium
CCGTTTACATACGTATCCGGATTCCATAAGTCGACCTGATCAACATCAACCCGATCCATAACAATCCCCTCTCCGCTACTTGCGCCAGAACTTCTCTAGTCAAATACGAATTCAACTACATGAATTTATAATCGGCTAGTCCCCCCTGCGCCCCTAGTCTGCCCTAAATATGCGGTTCCTTCACGCCAGATGACCAGCGTTTGGCCATAGTGTGCTGGCCATGGACATAGCCATGACAATGCCGACCATGCTCACCCATTCTCGGGCCGAAACGCTCGATTGGTGCCGGAAAGTCGATGAAGGTCCGTGGTCATCATTCGCCATTCCCGAGCGCATTACCTATCCCAGCCACTCATGGATTGTTGATCTGACCGCGGCCGCAGCATTGACTGAACGGGTTCGACTTTGGACCACGATCATCATTCTTCCTGCGCACGATGCCGTTGACGTCGCTAAACAATTGGCGTCGGTAGATCAACTTTGTCAGGGTCGACTGACGGTCGGTATCGGCGTCGGCGGACGGCAACACGATTACCAAGCAATTAATGCACCATTCGAAAAGCGTTGGTCGCGCATGGACCAACAAGTGGCCACGATGAAAGCAATTTGGAACGGCGAACCCCCATTTCCAGGGGCCGACCCAGTTGGACCTCCGCCGGTGCAAAAGAACGGTCCACCACTCGTTGCCGGAGCGATGGGTCCGAAGGCAATCGCCCGTGCCGCTAAATGGGCGGTGGGTGTTGATGATGGATCAACAGTTTTCGGCATCGATCCGAATGCAACGGCAGCGGCGTTCCAACGCGTGCGCGATATCTGGAAAGAACAGGGACGCACCGACGCGCCGCATATCTCCGCCAGTCTTTGGTACGCGCTCGGTGATGACGCAAACGATCGCTTACAAACTTACGGCTACAACTACATGAAGATTTTCGGTGACGATATTGCCACCATGATGTCGTCTGCGTTATCTACTTCAACACCAGAACAATTGCGTGCCGCCGTTGATGTTTTGGCCGAACTTGGTTGTGACGAACTTTTTTTAGTTCCCACCACCACTGACGCCAACGAATTAGATCGCACACGCGATGCCTTACAAATTTGACGCCAAGTAATTCAAATTTCTTGCTTACTAACGGGGGAAAAATGTCAGACCAATCAGTAACGGCAGAGATGACGTATCGCAATCTCGGCAATAGCGGCTTACGCGTTTCGGTTGTTGGCCTCGGTTGCAACAACTTCGGCATGCGCATCGACGCCGCCGCTTCACATAAGGTCATTGACGCCGCCATCGATGCTGGAGTCACGTTGTTCGATACGTCCGACTCTTATGGCGATTCCGAAGAAATCATTGGCGCACACCTTGGGTCTCGTCGCGATGACATCATCTTGGCCACCAAATTTGGTTCGAACTTACGCGGCGCTAACGGAAAAGATTGGGACGCCCGCGGAAGTCGTCGTTATATCCGCAAAGCCGTCGAACGTTCGTTACGACGTTTACAAACCGACTGGATTGACCTTTATCAAATGCATATGCCTGATCCTTCAACACCGATTGAAGAAACACTTATGGCACTTGATGAACTCATCAGTGAAGGCAAAGTTCGTTATATCGGCAATTCGAATTTCACCGGTTGGCAAATTGCCGATGCCGATTGGACGGCGCGCCAGGCCGGTCTGAATCGATTCGTCAGCGCGCAAAACCATTACAACTTGATTGAGCGGGCAGCCGAAACCGATGTCCTCGGAGCCTGCCAAAGATTCGGCCTCGGACAACTTCCGTATTTTCCGTTGGCCAGCGGTTTATTAACGGGCAAATATTCCCGCGGTCAACAAGCACCCGAAGACGGACGCATTGCTGCTTGGGGAATGAAACATCTCCTCACCGATGCCATGTTCGACAAAGTGGAAAAACTTGAACAATGGGCCGCTGAACATGACGCCACCTTGCTTGACGTTGCAATGGGTGGCTTAGCCGCACAACCGGCAATCGCCTCCGTTATTGCTGGTGCCACATCGCCAGAACAATTGCGGGCCAATGTCAATGCTGGACTTTGGGTTCCACCCGCAGGATCAGATTTACGTTCAGCGCTTTCGTGAAACGGCTTAAGCAATAATTCCGGCGGCGCGCCATTGTTCGATGCGATCGCCGAAACCAAATTCGGCCAGCACTTCGTCGGTATGTTCACCAAGACCAGGTGACACCGTTTGCAATTCCGCCGGTGTTCCGGCAAAACGCGCTGGGTGCCGCGGCTGACGCACTCGTCCACCACGGGGGTGATCAAACTCCTCGAAAAGTCCAATGGCTTGCGCGTGACGATCGTTGGGTAACTCTGCTGGTGAAACAACTAACGCAAAGGGAACTTTCCCTTCTTCCATTCGCTTTTCAATTTCGGCGCAAGTGAAATTTCCTGAGGCTTGATGACATTTACGCATAATGTCGGCCGTTACTTCGGGATGTTTACGTCGCTCGCCAATGGTGGCCACGCGTGGATCTTCATGTCCTTCAACACCAAGTGCCTCACACATTCCGTGGAAATCGGCATCAGAAGTAGGCGTGGCAATTCCCCATCCATCTTTAAACCGAAATGGTTTCGAGCCCTGAGCGAAACTCGAATTCATTGAACCATCAGCATCCATCATGACTTCGTTACCGGCGGCGTCCGCCCATAAGAACGAAACAACCGCATCCGTCATCGACAATTCAATATGTTGCCCACCCATATTGCGTTCACGCGCTAACAATGCGGCCGCTAACGCCTGGGAAGCATAAAGAGCCGTGATTTTGTCGGCCACCGTTTGGCGAATGAAAACCGGTTCACCAATATCGGGATCGGCTTGTGTGCTTGCCATACCGGCATACGCCTGAATCACCGTGTCATAAGCGCCGCGCGTCGCATAAGGACCATCACTGCCAAATCCGGAAAGCGATAAGTACACAAGATCATCGCGACCAACCGAAAGGTCGTCATAAGAAATTCCTAAACGTTCGACAACGCCGGGACGGAAATTTTGAATAACGACATCGCAAGTTGCGGCAATGGCTTTGACGATTTCAACGCCCTCCGGTGTCGTCATATCAACGACCACTGATCGCTTGCCGCGATTACAACTTTGATAGAGCGCCGAAACCCCATTAACAGCCACGCCGACCCAGCGCGCCAGATCACCTAAGCCCGGCTTTTCGATTTTTATTACTTCGGCTCCCTGATCAGCCATAAGAGCTGCCGGATAGGGACCGGTGAGCGCGGTCGAAAGATCAAGTATGCGAATGCCGTCCATTGGTTTTGCCATAGGCGACATTTTTAGCGTGTTTGCTCTTACTCGGCTCGGCGATAGGCGGAAACTGCAATGGGAACGAAGATCAAAAGGAAAATCGCCGACCACAACAGACTTAATGACACCCAATGCAACGTCTGCGGATTCGGTCCCCCGACCATGAGCGAACGCGTGGCATTCACTAACACACTCACCGGTTGGTGCTCAGCAAACCAACGCAACCAACTTGGCATCGTGGCTGCTGGGACGAACGCAGTTGAAGCGAACGTAAGGGGAAACAAAATGGGAAACGCCATCAATTGCGCCGTTTCGCTATTCGGCGCTTTCAATCCGATAAATGCAAATGCCCACGAAATTGAAAAAGCGAAAATCAGAAGCAGCAGGAACGCAAGGAGATAACGGCCAAATGATGTTGTGACACGGAATCCAACGGCATAGCCCACGCCAGTAATTAACAGAATCACAAAGACGTTACGGACCGTATCGGCCACGGTTCGACCAAAAAGAACTGCCGAGCGCGCCATGGGCAATGATCGGAATCGTTCAATCAAACCTTTTTGTAAATCTTCCGCTAAACCGACGCTGGTTGAAACGACGCTAAATAGAACTGTTTGAACAAAGATTCCGGGCATCAAATAGTTGACGTAGGTATAGCCCGGTGTCGGAATAGCGCCGCCAAATACATAGCGAAAGAGCAATACGAACATGATTGGTTGCACGCTCGAAAAGAAGAGTTGCTCCGGAATGCGGATATAGGCAATGAGATTGCGCTGACAAACGACATAACTATCGGTGAACACCCGAACAAAGGGTGACCGACGAACTGGTTCGGCGCGTGAAGGTAATACCGATGTCATTGTTCGTCATCTCCTAATTCGGCTTTGTGGCCGGTCAACGAAAGGAAGACATCATCGAGAGATGGTTCCCGCATCAAAATATTGGTGAGGCCAATTCCGGCACTTTCTACTCGCCGCAATGCATCCATTACTTGAGCCGGACCAGCATCAATCGAAATTTCCACCACTGATCCTTCGATAATCGGAGCCGCTGACCAATCAGAGAAAAGAGCGGCAGCCCGATGCGCAGCATCGTGATCAGCAAACGTGAGATCCAACACCGTTTCACCGAGTTTTGCTTTCAACTGCGCTGGCGGACCTTCGGCGATCACTTTCCCTTTATCGACCACCACAATGTTGTCGGCGAGACGATCGGCCTCTTCTAAATACTGCGTGGTCAACAAAACGGTGGTGCCGTTATCAACGAGTTCTTCGACGATTTCCCAAACCGCGTTCCGAGAGTTGGGATCAAGTCCAGTCGTAGGTTCGTCGAGAAACAACACTGGCGGTCGCAGCACCAAGGCAGCTGCGATATCTAAACGTCGACGCATACCACCGGAATATGTTTTGGCTGGACGGTCGGCTGCTTCAGTGAGACGAAAATGTACGAGCAATTCGTCGGCAACACGCTTTGCGTCTTTGCGAGAGAGTTGGAAAAGTTGTCCGATCATGCGCAAGTTCTCGCGACCAGTCAGGTTTTCATCAACGGCGGCGTATTGACCAGCGAGTCCGATACTGGAGCGAACGCGATTGGCTTTCTTCACGACATCAAAACCGTTCACGATGGCGTGACCGGAATCGGGAATCAACGTTGTGGTTAACACGCGCACGGTGGTGGTTTTTCCAGCGCCATTCGGGCCGAGCAATCCAATTACCGTTCCGGTCGGAACGGAAAACGTGACACCATCAAGAGCCTTGACGGACTTGCCGAACGTTTTATGCAAGTCAACGACTTCGATCGCGTTGGCAGTGGTTTCGGACATGTGGGGGATCTCCTACGACGAGCCCCGCACGCTATCGGCCCAATTAATAACCCGCCAATAACCAATTATCCGAACGAAATTTCCCGCTTCTTCATCTTCCAACCGTCAGACGTGCGCACCAATGTGTCGCGGTACGAACCCATCAACGTAATTCGCGGCACTTCATTTGTTTCGACGAAATACTGCCAATACGACTCGGCAAGCGCTTCATCATCAGAACGGAATTCAACGGCCGTGCCAGCAATGACATGACGGGAATGTGAACCTGGTCCGATTCCACCTTCAGCGCGACGTTGTTTGGAACCTTCCAAAATGTCAGCTCGTCCAAAGCGCGGCGCGTTCGGCATTAGCCATTCAGCATCTTCAGTAAACAAATCCGCGTACTGCTCACAACTACCGAGCCCATCGGCATACTGCGCTAAACGAATGACGACATTGCGAATCTCGAGTTCATCCAATGCTCGTTGCCATGGTTCACTCGAAGGTTGCCGATTGGCACTACTCATCGCTGTCTCTCCACTCCCGACGAAGTCCTAGTCACGCCGCAATGTAGTTGGGAATTCGTTCAATCACGGTGAAAACAGAACAACACCGATAGGCGAATTGCGATTGACAGCCCCAATAAAGGTGAAAAGATGACGCCATGGAGATCTCTATTGGCATCACACCGGGCCCCGATGCAGTTCATTACGCCAAACTGGCCGAGGACCTTGGTTATCGCCGCGCTTGGTTATACGACTCTGCCGCCCTTTACGAAGACATCTGGATCAATATCGCCAACGTCATTAATGCGACATCACTCGATGTAGGCACGGCGGTCTTAGTTCCAAATCTGCGTCACGTCATGACAACAGCATCAGCTATCGCCACCATTGAACGGATGGCGCCCGGTCGATTGCTTTGCGGATTCGGCACGGGCTTCACAGCGCGCATGGTGCTCGGCAAAAAGGCGTTGCCTTGGTCGTCATTCACTACCTATATCGAATCGTTGCGCGCACTTCTCGACGGTGAGGTCACAACCGTTGATGGGGAGCGTGTGCAAATGCTGCATCGACCCAACTTGGCCGCACCTCGTCCACTTCCCACTCCTTTACTTATTTCCGCTATGGGCCCTAAAGGAATGGAAATCACTAAACAACTCATCGACCGTTCAGTTTGTTACGGATTAATTGATGTTGCTGGTGCCGCCGGTGATTACGGACATCATGTGCAAATGGTGAGTGGGACTGTCTTAGACAAAGGTGAGACTCCCGCATCCGAACGCGCCCGCGCCGCACTAGGTCCTTGGTATGTCGTTCGCTATCACGGCATGTGGGAAGCCGTGCCCGATTTAATGAGCGCATTACCGGGCGGTGATGAATGGTTAGCCGATGTCAACGCTTCTCGACCTGAAGGCGAGCGTCACTTGGCTGTGCATGAAGGTCATGTCACTGAAGTGTTTGGGCGCGATCAAAAAGTTCTCGATATGGCATCGGCTGACGAATTAGCCACCGCCGGATGGGTCGGTGAAGCCGAGGAAATTGCCGCCAAGGTTGCCGAAGCCGAATCTAATGGCGTAAAAGAAATTCTCTTCACTCCGTCAGGACCCGATGTCGAACGCGAAATGCGCGCCTTTGCTAAAGCCACGATGAAGTAACGATGGCCGTTCGTCAGCTCCCCACCCGAGCGACGTGGATTGCACTCTTTGGTGTTGTCCCCGACCGAGGATTACACCGTCGCCCGACGGATGTCTTGCGCGCCATTGTCGGAATCATTGTGTTTTCCATCGGTGCGTTGGCGGCACTTTCCTACAGCAAACTTGATCGCGCTGTTCATTCGGTGGTCACCACTCTCCCCGATCCCGTCTTAAGTGTTTTCACTTGGATGAATGGAGCCGGTCTTGTAGCCGCCGCCATCGTGGTGTGGATTGTTGCCCTTTCCAGTCGTCGGCCGCGCTTTATTGGATCGTTAGCCGTGACGAGCGTCGCCGCGTGGTCATTGGCGTGGTTAGCGCAAAAAGTCATAAATGCTCCTGCATCAGTTGATGCCGCCGCCAAAGGTTTAACTGACTACCCGCAATACCCGTCAATACGTTTGGCCTTTGTCGCCGCCGTATTTTTTGTTGCGTCACCCGAGATCACCCGACCCTCGCGTCGCGCACTCATGACAATTTTGATTGTGGTCGCCGTAAGTGCGACGGCACGCTCTGAGGGTTATCCAGCCGGCATTTTTGGTTCTATTGCGCTCGCTTATGTCATCGCCGCCATTGTTCATCTTGTTTTCGGATCACCGGACGGCATGCCGGATCCGAAGGAAATTGAAAATGACTTAAACGCCGATGGTTATAACGTCACCGATCTTGAAATTGCCAAGGTGCAAACTTGGGGCGAAAAAGCGTTTGTAGGGCGCTTGGATTCCTCGCCGAGTCGGATTGTGGTCATTGGACGCGACGCCCTTGACGGTCAATTACTTTCAAAACTCGGACGCTTTCTTTGGTTTAAAGATTCCGGTTCAACCATTGCCATTACTCACCGTCAGCAAATTGAACATCACGCTTATGTTTTGTTACTCGCTGAACGACATGGAGTGCGGGCGCCGCGCGTTGTTACTTCTGGCGATTTAGGCGCTCGACGTGATGCAGTTTTGGTTACCACCATCAGCGAGGGAACTTCCCTCGACACGCTTTCCGCGGAAGAATTCGCTCAAGTCGATCTCGACGATATTTGGAGTCAACTAAAACTTCTGCATGATGCCGGAATTGCCCATGGAAGTTTGTGGTCTGGGGCCATTCGCACAACGCAAGATGGTTGTGAATTCACCGATCTTTCGACGGCCAACACCAATGCCGATGATGAAGGTTTTGAAATTGATCGCGTCGCTCTACTTGTTGCCTTGGCCGAAAAAATAGGTGTTGAAAATGCCGTGGCGTCGGCCGAAAAAGCCCTAGGAAAAGATGGACTCGTTGCGCTACTCCCCTATGTGCAGGTAACAGCGCTTTCCCGCAGCAATCGCAAATCAGTTGACGGTTTGCGCAAACTTTGTAGTGATTGTCGCGACTTGATCAGCAAACAAACTGGCGTTGAAGCACCGAAGTTGGTTGAACTGCGCCGAGTCGCTCCATCGTCGTTCTTAATTGCCGGCTTTACGATCCTTGGCGTCTATTTACTTATCGGCCAGTTCTCGGATGTGAATTGGTCGGCCATGTTCACCGACGCCAATTGGTGGTGGGTTCCTTGGGTAATTGTGTTTGCCCAAGTGCCGATCCTCGGACTTTCTTTCTCGCTCTTAGGATCGGTAAGTCGACCGCTTCCGTTACGTCCAGTCATCATGTTGGAGATCGGAACAAAGTTCACCGGATTAGCCGGAGGCGGTGTAACCACCATGGCGTTAATCGTGCGCTTTTTTCAAAAACAAGGCATGGCTCCCGGCGTGGCCGTGACATCGAGTTTGCTTAACTCCGTTGCTTCTGGCATCACGCAAGTGTTGTTCCTCGTTGTGTCATTTATTTTGGGCGCACACGCTTTTTCCTTTGGTTCAAAAGCGTCGGGTGGAGGCATCGGCGGGAAGATTTTGATCGTCGCCGCAATCGTTTCTGCCGTTTGCGCTTTTGCGTTTCTATTACCGAGTTTGCGCAAACGTTTGGGCGGATTTTTGGCACCCCAAATTCGCTCGGCCCGTCACAACCTGAAAGCCGTTCTTTCAAACCCTCGTAAGGGCTTACAAATGCTGGGCGGTAACGCTCTCTCGCAAGTGTTTTACGCCATGGTGTTGTGGGCCGCACTGCATGTATATGGACACTCGCTCGGGTTAGCCGAACTCATTGTGATCAATTCGTTGGCCTCAATCCTTGGCGGCATCGCGCCGGTACCTGGAGGTATCGGTGTTATCGAAGCAGGTCTTATCGGCGGTTTCACGGCCGCGGGTATTCCCGAACAGGCCGCCATTGCGGCAACATTTACCGCTCGCTTGTTCACCGCTTATCTTCCCCCGATTTGGGGGTGGCTCTCCATTAATTGGATGCGCCGCCGCGAATACGTTTAGCGATCGTCCTTGAATCGGCTATCTAAATAGCCATCGATCTTTTCTTCGATGGCCTTTAGTTTGTCAAGAACTTCTTCCTCTTTTGCGCTAATGGTGTTACGCGCTAACTGGTCGTTGAAGGTAGAAGCAATGGTGGCCGTGATCACTGCCAAAGTGACAAGGCCAATCACCATCACACCGATAGCAGCAATGCGTCCCCAAAACGTGATCGGGTAATAATCGCCGTAACCAACGGTTGAAAGAGTGACGCTGGCCCACCAAAACGCATCCCGCAAAGTCTTGATGTTTCCTTGGCTCGCTGTGCTTTCAAAGCAATAAACGATAAAGGTGAGATTGGCCGTCATCACGAACGCGGCGAATAAGAAATGGCGAAGGTTTCCGCGCCGAAAAAGTTCTCGCAGTAATCGCAAACTGAAAAACACACGCACTGCCGGCGCAATTACAGCCAATGTTCCGACAGGATGAGTAATGAAGTAGTGAAACTTTCGTCGCGCTAATGACACGCGAACGGCGATGTCGACGAAATACACCGCCGAGAGCATCAAACGACCAACAAGCCAAAGAGGGGTGCGATGCACATCGTCAAGCACCGGAATCGGCACTGCCACCAGCCAGACAGTGCAGAGCGCTAAAAGATCAAGTGGCGATGTTGTGCGGTCCACCCAGCGGTCGAGACGATCATTGCCCTCTTCAGATTCCTCGGGGGCGACATGTACTTTCTCGTTCAAATTTTTTGGTGCATCGTCATTGGTCATTACGTTCCGCCAAGCGCTTCGCTTCGTCTTTCCAACGGGCTTGATCAATCTTCCCGTTCACAGCCCGATCCAGTGATGACACCAAGGCTAGAT
>JBEGMF010000072.1:0-38661 GCA_041183205.1 Actinomycetota bacterium
ACTTCGCGCACCGTCAACGCCATCGTGAGTGCTTCAGGATTATTTGCGAATCCGAAAATTCCTGATTTTGAAGGTGTCGAAACATTCGGCGGTGAATTCATTCACCCAACGCAATGGCCCGAAGGTATTGATCTTTCCGACAAAAACGTGGCGGTCATCGGAAACGGTTCGACAGGTGTGCAGTTACTAGCTCGCGTTGCGGAAATGTCGAAACATGTCACCGTTATTCAACGCACTCCGCAATGGATTAGCCCTCGCGATAAATACGGACGCCATGTTGAACCAGAAATCCGCTGGCTGCTCGACAACATGCCTGGATATTGGAACTGGTGTCGCATTACGTCGATCATGCATTTATTCAATTTTCACAAGGACTTTTTGATTCGCGACGAAGAATTTGAAAAGACTGGTGGTCGCATTTCGCAAACCAGTGAAAACGTTCGCGCTTTTCTTTTGAATTACATCGAAACCGAAACAGGCGGCCGTCCTGACTTAATGGAAAAACTCATTCCCGACCACGCCCCGATGGTGCGCCGACCCATTGTCGATAATGGTTGGTATCGAGCGTTAACTCGCGACAACGTTTCGTTAGTGAAAGAAGAGATCACTCGCTTTACACCAACCGGAATTGAAACGTCCGATGGCGAGCACCATGAAATTGATGTGGTTGTCTGCGCAACTGGTTTCGATATCGCGAAATATCTCTGGCCCGCCGAATACTACGGACGGGGTGGTGCCAACTTGCATCAACGTTGGGACGAAGAAACACCGATGGCCTATGCCGGCATGATGGTTCCCGACTTTCCCAACTTGTTCATTTTGTACGGGCCTAATTCGCAACCAGTCTCTGGTGGTGTGGCGTTACCCGCTTGGTATCAAATGTGGGCCGGCTTTGTGGCGCGCTGTTTGCTCATCATGTCGGAAGAAAACAAACAAACTTGTGAAGTCACTCGTGATGCATTTGTCGATTACAACGAACGACTCGTCGAAGAATCACAAAAACTCATCATGGTCACTGAAGAAGCATCGGCAAAGAAGAACTACTACGTCAACGAGCGTGGACGAATGCAAGTGAACGCTCCGTGGGAAACGAGTGACTACTACCGAATCACCTCGTTCCCCGACCGGAACGCCATTGTTTTTGAGTGAATACTTAGCGAGCGGCTAAGGCATTCATTCGGTCTTGCATTTTCACAATCCAAATCATCCAGCCGATGATCGGAAGGAAATTCCAAAAACCGGTGAGGGCTGAAATTCGGCCGTCGGTATTTTCTTTGCCATAGGCCGTGCTCACATCGTGCGGCATGGTGAAGAACGTAACGATCGGGAAAATGATGATGAAGATCAAGTTGAAAATCGGTCCCATGCCACTTTCGTTATAACCCTTGAGTTCCTTACCAATTTGGTAGGCCCAATAGACGTGGTAGATCCCGAAGGTGATGATGCTGAAAATAATCACAGCCGCGGCTGATCGAGTTTTAATAACTGATCCGTTGCCCATGTTGTTTCCCCCGCTGGTGGTTTCCGGCGGCTGGTTTCGCCGGTGGCCAAAGCGTAGGCAACTGAATCAGGAACAGCTCGGATACTTTCATCACCGGAAATTGATTATCTGAATTTAATTGCCGGTATCCTGAGCCGGTGACGTCGTCCCCCCGACCGGCGGCTTTAGCCACCATGCATGGCAAGGAAGCGATTTTTGCCGAGCCATTGCGCGCGGTTGGTTTTGACGTTCGTGCTGTCACTCTCGATACCGATGCCTTCGGCACCTTCGCGGGTGAAAAGGCGCGCGTCGGTTCGGCGCGCGAGGTCGTAGTGAAAAAAGCACAAGCGGCTCTTGCGCAAGCACAACTGCCGATCGGATTGGCATCCGAAGGAACATTTAGCCCACATCCCGCTGTTCCCTATCTCACTATTAATTATGAGTTAGCGGCCTTTGTTGATGTTGAGGAAGACGTAGTTGTCATCGGCGACGCCGCCAAAGTTTCCGCAACGCCTGCGCCCGTATCGATCACCTATTGCGATGAAACGGTGCTCGAACAAATTGCAACCTGGTTTCCGTGGCAGGCGGCAATCGTGGTTGACCGCACTTGCGAACCGATCAAAGTTTTTGCCAAGGGTTGCACCGACGAAAACTCTTTCCGCCGCGAAGTACAAAATGCATTCGCATCCGGCGCCAACGAAATCGTGATTGAACCGGACTTGCGCGCTCATTGTTGTGCCGATCGTCGTGACGTTATTGCTCTGGCCGTTGCCGATTTATGCACTCGACTCACTTCTCATTGCCCTGCTTGTGGGCAACGAGGTTTTGGAAAGGCCACCACCAAAGGCGGATTGCCTTGCCAACTTTGTGAACTGCCCACCACCCAAATTGCGGCCGAAATTTGGAAGTGCCCGAAATGCGAAACCGAAGTTGAACATCCTCGACCCGGTTTGGCTGACCCCACCTATTGCGATCGCTGTAACCCCTAACCCGAACGGAAGAGTATGAGTAAGAACATCACCCGCGTTTGTATTGTCGGTACGGCACAACAAACATGGAACGATCCCAACGAATTGTGTCCTGAACCACTGGTGATGTGGGAAGAATCGGTACGAGCCGCTGCAGCCAATGTGGGTGGTAACGCCGATGTCATTGGCGAGATTGATTACCTCGGCATTGTGCACACCCAATCATGGAATTACGACAATCCCGTTACACGTTTACAACACCGTCTGGGTCGCCAAGGAGTCGACGGTACCTATTCATTAGTGGCCGGCACCTCGCCGCAAAGACTTTTAGATAACGCAGCCGCCAAAATGATGCGCGGTGAAATATCCGCTGCCGTCGTTGTTGGCGCCGAAGCGCAAGCAACCCTCAAAAAGTATGAAAAAAGCGGGGAAAAACCGCCGTGGTCTTTTCCTGATCCGGCACCGGTTTCCTTCGCTTCATTCATGAACGAGTGGTATCTCCCAACAGAAATTAACCATGGTGTTTTGCCGGCATGGTTGACATTTGCGTTGCTCGCACAAGCGCGTTGGGCGGTGCAGCCTGATCGTGCTGCCGATCGCTCCAACATGCTCACCGATATGGCGTCGTTAAGTTCGATTGCTGCTCGGAATCCGCATTCTTGGAAAGCCCGTGCGTATACACCGGTTGAACTTGCCAGTTATGAAAACGGAAATCGCCCCATCGCTACTCCGTTAACCAAGTTCACAACAGCATTCCCCTTTGTTGATATGTCTGCGGCCAATATTTTGGTAACTGAAGAAGTTGCTGATCGTTGGGGCGTACCTGAGGATCGGCGTGTTTATTTACATGGTTGGGGCTTTGCTCGCGATGAATCACATATCGCCGCCCGCAGCCATCTCGATCGTTCAAAAGCAATGCAACGCGCGGCGCATGAAGCATTACGAACTGCGCAGATTGAAATGGATCGCATTGATATTTTCGATCTTTACAGTTGTTTTCCAACTGCATTGCAATTTGCTCGCGACGCTCACAACATCGCGATAGATGATGATCGTGCGATTTCGCTTACCGGTGGCCTGCCGTATTTCGGTGGTCCAGGTTCGAATTACATGTCACATTCGATTAGTTCGCTAGTCGATCATCTTCGCTGCAACAACACTCATTACGGAATGGTGACCGGCATTGGGATGCATATGACCAAACATGTTGTTGGTATTTGGTCAGCGATTCGCCCTAATCATTCGTTGGCAGATTTTGATGGACCGCAGCGAGCCGTAATTGATGACGGCACAAAGAATGTTGTTGAAGATGCTTCTGGAACCGTCACGATTGACGCGGCTTCAGCGATCTACTCAACAAACGGCGACCCGGAACGCGCAATCGCAATTTGTACGTTGCCCGATAGTTCGCGTTGTTATGCCGAAGTGACCGACGCTGATCTCGTCATGGCCGTGCATCGTGGCGACTGGGTCGGCGCTACCGGTGAAGTTTCGCCAACTGATCGCGGCACGAACCGATTGGTCTTCAGTTGATGGGTGCCGAAACCACCCAGGCGACCTCGCCTTTGCCATTACAGGCTGGGCATCCATCGACTGGCAGCACATCGCAAAGTGCACAAACTTCGAGTTTTACTGTGAACGAGTCAAGGTCCAGATGGGCCAATTCGCTTGGGATTTGTGGGGTCTTGGCCAGTTTGCTCATAAGTCACCTCCAGTGGGTGACTTAATTATAGAAGTAGGAATTATGAATTACAACTCGTATAATTGAATTCACATAACTCGAGGAGGAACCATGGCAGGAAAGACCCCAATCACTGTTGCCCACGGCGACGGCATCGGCCCCGAAATCATGAATGCCACATTACGCATCCTCGATGCGGCAGGTGCAGAACTTGAAATTGAAACAATCGAAATTGGCGCCGCTGTTTATGAACGCGGCAATCCTGCCGGTATCGAAGATTCCGCCCTCGATTCGTTACGTCGCACGGGTGTGTTTTTGAAGGCTCCGATCACCACTCCTCAAGGTGGCGGATTTAAAAGTTTGAATGTCACGGTTCGGAAAACGCTCGGCCTCTTTGCCAATGTTCGTCCTTGTCCGTCCTACTTCCCATTTGTTGCCACGAAACATCCGAACATGGATGTGGTCATCATTCGCGAAAACGAAGAAGATCTTTATGCTGGCATTGAACATCGTCAGACCGACGATGTTGTTCAGTGTTTGAAGTTAATTACTCGACCCGGATGCGAACGAATTGCGCGCTACGCCTTTGAATATGCACGCGCCTATAACCGCAAGAAAGTCACCGCCTTCACCAAAGACAACATTATGAAGATGACTGATGGAATGTTCCATCAAGTTGCCGAAGAAGTTGCCAAGGAATACGACGACATTGAGTTTGAACATTGGATTGTTGATATCGGAGCCGCCAAGTTGGCCGATAATCCGAATTTGTTCGACGTCATCTTGTTACCCAATCTTTATGGCGACATCCTCTCTGACGTAGCCGCCGAAATTGCCGGTTCGGTCGGAATGGCCGGCAGTGCAAATATCGGCGAAACAAGCGCCATGTTTGAAGCAATCCATGGATCAGCCCCTCTACTCGCTGGCAAAAACACCGCTAACCCGTCCGGGCTGATCTTGGGTGCTGTGCAAATGCTCGTGCATATCGGTCAAGGAAGTGCAGCTTCTATTGTGCATAACGCTTGGCTCACCACAATCGAACAAGGTGTGCATACCAACGATGTGAATGGTGAGAGCACCAAAGAGGTAGTAGGCACAAAGGAATTTGCCGACGCCGTGATTGCTCGAATTGGGCAAAAACCCGAAACCCTTCCGGCGGTTAACTACGACAACGCGCCAAAGATCGAAATCAAACTTGCACCCCGTATTCGTCAGGAAAAGAAACAAGTTGGTATCGACGTCTTTATCGATGCCCCGGGCGCACTTCCCGACGAACTCGGAAACGCAATCGAAAAACTTGCGACACCTGATTTCAAACTCGACATGATCTCCAATCGTGGACAAAAGGTGTATCCGCACGGAGCTCCAGAAACCACCTGCGTCGATCATTGGCGCTTGCGTTTTTCCTCGCTTTCGGGCGAAACATCAACAGCAAAAACAATCCAACTACTTGAGCGACTTTGCGATGGTGGGTTCCCTTTTGTGAAAACAGAGGGGTTATTCTCCTTCGACGGTGAACTCGGGTTTACAAGAGGACAAGGGCAATGACCGAAACCAAACTTGAAGTAACTCTGCGCAACCGACTTGAAGAACTCGGCTTTAGTGAAGTCCGTCGTTCCGATGAACTTCATCATGTCGTTTTGCGTCGTAGCGAACTGGAAATTGTGCTGCCTAGTAAAGAGCGATCAATTCCTAACGACGTTGCCCGCATGATTGTCGCCTCGTTACAACCCGTTCTCGGTGACGACTGGTTACACGGCAACGCTCAGATTGCCGATCCGCTCGAAGCCAACGAATTGCTCAGCATTGATGTGGCGTTACTTGAACCCGGCGACGACAACGTCTGGCGCGCGTTCGCGCTCGACGATCTCACCCTTATTGGATTCGGTGGCGATCGCACAAGCGCTTTGCGCGACCTCAAAGAGGCTGCGGCACTCAAGTTGTCAGTGGACGTTGAGAAAATCGTCCTGATTACACCCGATGTGATTTAGGCGAGTTACTTCGCTGCTTCCGAAGCGGCCAAAATCTCAATCGCTTTTTTCACACGTTCGGCGTGTTTAGTTTCTTCGCGTCCGTTACGCAACAAAAGTTCAATAACTTGCGGATCAGTTTCCTTTTCGGCCCACTTTTGGTAACCAACGTCGCCGGCCAATTCACCTTCCACAATGGCCGGCAATGCCGACGCGTCAATTGATTCGGGTAGGTCGATTTGGAATTTCTCCATGACATGCGCCGGAGGCTCATAGTCGTAACCGAGTTTGAGCGACATCACTTTGATCATGCGTCGGGCATGACCAACCTCTTCTCGACCGTTTTTACGCAGCAGGTCAGCGGCCTCTTCATTTTGAAGACGAGCGGCTAACTGGTTGTAAAGAACATCACCACTATTTTCGATCTTGATGAGCAACTCAGCGGTTTCAAGATCGAGCGTGGTCGCGGAATTCAATTTCATTGTGGCTTCGAAAAAATCCATGGGCGCAGTCTTTCATTCCCTCGCTGGCTTCGCTCGATCAGGCAACTTCCGGTTCCCTACATCGCTATTCCCTACAATTCGCCCATGACAAACAACAAAGCGAAAAGTCATGTCGACGGCAAGGTCGTCATTGTCACCGGCGCAGCGAGTGGGTTTGGTTTGATTTGTGCCCAGATGTTGACCGAGCGTGGTGCCACCGTTATCGGTTTCGATGTCAATCCCGAAAGTGATTGCCGCATTGTTGATGTCACCAATGGAGCAGCCTTTTCCGCCGCTGTCGATGCAGTGGTCAAAGAGTTCGGTCGCGTTGATGTGCTTATCAATAACGCCGGCATTATGCCGCTGGCGTTTTTCGCCGATCACGCCCGTGCGGCCGAAGCCTGGGATCGTTGTATTGACATCAACTTCAAAGGTGTGGTGCACGGTATTTCAGCGGTGTACGACCACATGATCGCCAACAAGTCGGGGCACATCGTCAACATCGCTTCGATCTACGGAAACTTTGGCGTCGCTGGTTCGGCGGTTTATAGCGCCACCAAGGCTGCGGTCATCACTCTTTCCGATTCATTGCGCGTTGAAGCGCAAGGAAAAATCAAAGTCACTGTGGTTCGCCCAACCGGTGTTCCTGGCACCAACTTAGGTTCGGGAATCGTGAATTTTGAAGCGGTCATGCCCATTGCCGGTCATAACGCTGAACGTCTAGCGGGACATTTCGGCAATCTCGATCCTGAACAAAAAGATCCGGAAAACATTCGCTATTGGGCGATTTCACCGGAAGAACTCGCCGCCCAAATTGTGTACGCCATTGATCAACCGGCTGGCGTTGTGATCTCCGACATCACAGTGCGCGCCAGTGGTGAGGATTACGTCATTTAGCGTTAGGAACGCGGCACACGCGTTATAAGCGCAACTTCGCCGTTTTCTTTATACGTGATATCGCCAACAGGCGAATCAGTACGCAATGAAACTGTGCGCACCAATTTCAATAGCAAAAGATCTTTGGCGTCATACCAATAATCAATTTGCGTTGTACCCGTTTGCGGACCAGTAAGAACGTCAATTTCCCGAAAGTGAAATGCTTCAACCGGTTCATCTCCGACCATTAACGATTCACGTCCTAATGCTTCGAACGTGACATCTGAAGTTGTCTCTCCAGAAATTTCGGTTGAAGTTCCTAAACACCGATACGTGGCTTTTTCGCCCACCACAAATTCGGAACGAACAATTTCGCCCGGGGGCTCGCAACTAAATGTCGCCACATTCGTAGTGGTGAACGCGCCGAGATCCCATCGAGTTGATGTTGTATTTCCGTGTTCAGTTAAACGTCCGTTTTCAATGCAATAGGTCCACTGCTGTGAGTAGGCCGTATTGAAATCAACTTTCGTTAACCAGCAATTCGGCGATGTGGGAGTAATCGTGACGGGAACTTCCACTCCATACTTTTGTGTTGCCGGCGGAAAACTCAACGAGGCTGAACCGGCACCGACCGCGGCGTACACACCGGCCTTGGGTTGTTGCACATTGATATCGACGGCCGCGTCCGACTGGCGAAAATCGGAGAGCGCTTCATCGACCGATTTGGCCCCTGGGTTCTCCCGGAACAGAAACGTGCCCACCGCGTAAACCACCACGGCCAGCACCAAAACGCCCACCACAATTCCGGACCGCACTAGCCATCGCCGCACCGATCACCCCCGCAGAATGCCTGCTTCCTCAGGCTAGATCCCCAGCGACCCGAGAATTAGATGAACCCGCGTTCCGGTTTTGGAATTCCGCTGGTAAAATTCAGCAACGAAGGGGAGTATCCCTACTGCGGGTTTGTCGTCATCACGAACTTCGGTTCCGGCAGCTCGGCCCATTTGGGCGGGAGAGACCTTCGAAGGCATTACGCGTTCGAAGGAGAAATAAATGAAATGTCCAGTTGATGGTCGAGAACTCGCCATTACTCATAGAGACGGAATCGAACTTGATTACTGTCCCGAATGTCGCGGAATTTGGTTCGATCGCGGCGAGTTAGACAAGGTCATTGAACGATCGAATCAACAGTTACAAGCAGCGATGTTGCCCAAGGTCGATGATCGTTATGAACGTCGACCTGATGATCGCTACGACGATCGTTATGAGAAGCGTTCGAAAGATTGGGAAAAGAAGTCATACGAGTACAAACCGAAAAAGAAAAAGGCGACAAGTTTCTTGTCGGACCTTTTGGAATTTGGGTGAGTAAATCATGGCGTTTAAAAACACACTGAAAACAGTTGTTCTTTTAGGAGCAATCGGCGGTCTTTTTGTTCTGCTCGGTTCAGTCTTTGGCGGCGCTGCCGGAGCAACAATCGGTTTAGTTATCGCCGTTGCCATTACCGGATCGACATATTGGTTTTCCGATCGACTTGCGGTCAAAGCGGCACGCGCCCGCGAAGTTTCCTATGAAGAAGCACCGCGCTTGCACGACGCAATCCGTGAACTTGCGGCGAACGCCAATATTCCAACGCCGCGTCTTTACATTTCTCCGTCCCCCCAACCAAATGCTTTTGCTACCGGGCGTAATCCTTCGCATAGCGCGATCGCCGTTACCGAAGGATTGCTTTCGCAGTGTCCCGAAAATGAAGTTCGCGGCGTTTTAGCCCATGAAATGGCGCATATTCGCAATCGCGATGTTCTTGTTGGTTCGGTGGCTGCGGCGGTAGCAACGGCAATTTCATTCTTAGCCAACATGGCGATGTTCGCCGGAATGTTTGGTGGCGGTAGTGACGATGACGATGGTCCGAGTGGTGCCAGTTTGTTGTTGATGGCAATTTTGGCGCCGATGGCCGCGGGCTTATTGCAGATGGCGCTTTCACGTTCACGCGAATTTGAAGCCGACCGCGTGGGCGCGCAAATCGGTGGAGATCCGTTGGCCTTGGCTGCAGCACTTCGCCGACTCGATACGTTGTCGCAACGCAACCCAATGGATATTGCGCCCTCGCAAGCCAGTGCGTGGATTGTTAATCCGCTTACCGGTTCACGTAAAGACTTTTCCAAATTGTTTATGACTCATCCGCCGATGGATGAGCGCATTGCTCGTCTTGAAGCAATGGCGCAACAGAACGCCTAGGCGTTTAACTGCGAACTGGTTTTAAACGACCGAGGGTGACTAGCAATTCACCAACGGTGTGATCTTGTTCGAGTGGATGGCGAAGCGGAATATCGCCGTGCACTTCATACACATTGCGTCGACCTTCGCGTCGACGAGTTAAATAGCCGGCATCAACGAGATCGGAAATGATGGCTTGAGCGGAACGCTCAGTTATTCCGACCATCTCGGCGATATCACGCGTGCGCAGTGTGGGGTCGCCCGCTAGACACACCAGCACATGGCCATGATTGGTAAAGAACGTCCATCCCGGCTTTTCGTTCATTCCGCGAGCTCCCGACGCTGGCATCTGCGCTCGTCATCATAGAAGCCCAACCTCGGCACGTCGCCTGCAAAACTCCAACTCAGGCCAGAAACTGCCTCCCACGCTATTCCTCCAAGATATTGCAGAACTTCTTTTCAGATGTTATATTTCGTGAATTAAGTATCTAGCGGAGGACCAGTGGACGCCGACATTCTGAAAAACCTAACGGACCCAGCCGTGCTGTTCTTTTTTCTGGGAGTCGTCATTGGTTTGATCCGATCGAATCTGGAAATCCCCGCTCCGATCGCCAAGTTTCTTTCGCTTTACTTACTCATGGCCCTCGGGTTCAAAGGCGGCCAGGCCCTCGGCGATGCCGGTCTCTCCGGTGATGGTGTGAAAGTCATCGGCGCAGCATTAGTGCTGGCGCTCGTGCTTCCGGCAATTTGGTTTATGTTCCTGCGCAACCGCATTGATGCTTTCGACGCGGCTGCCATTGCCGCAACCTATGGGTCGGTTAGCGCAGTCACATTTGTTACTGCATCGCAATTCATTGCTTCGCGCGGCGATGAAGCGGGCGGACATATGACCGTGGCATTGGTGTTGATGGAATCACCTGCGATCATCATGGCGGTATTGCTAGCAACATGGGTGCGCGCGCGACTCAACACACCAACTACCGCAAATGTTGAAGTCACAACACCGGGTGCCGTGTTGACTTCCAATCTGGCCGAAAAAGATGCAACCGCCATTGTTCCCGAGGCTGAACATCCCGCCGGTCGCAAAGGTCCGGATGAAACCGGTCACGAATACACCGGTACTCCAATCTCAATGAAAGAAGTGTTGCGCGAAGCATTTACCGATGGCGCGCACTTATTGCTTATTGGTTCAATGATCATCGGCGCGGTAAGTGGTGATAGCGGTGGCGAAGCAATGGCACCGTTTGTTAACGGTGTTTTCAAAGGTTTCCTCGCCTTTTTCCTTCTTGAAATGGGATTGTTAGTGGCTCGGCAATTACGTGAGGTTCGCGATGTTGGTCCGTTCCTCATTGCATTTGGCGCCATCGTTCCGTTTGTAAACGCCGCTTTAGCGTTAGCAATCGGTTGGGCATTGAATCTCACGGTTGGCGATCTCACCTTGCTGGCAGTGCTAGCCGCTTCGGGCAGTTACATCGTTGTGCCTGCAGTGATTCGCTACGCCATTCCCGAAGCGCGACCAAGTCGTTACTTCACCTTGGCATTAGGAATTACGTTCCCGATCAATATCGCCATCGGAATTCCGCTCTACTACGCCATCGCGCAATCACTGGGCGGATAAGCAGAATTACTTCTTCTTTTTCGAACCAGAATTCTTGGCAACCAGTTGTTGAATTTTGGCGTCTTTTTTCGCCACCACGGCTCGCAAGTCTTGTTGATGTTGTCGAATCTTCACGGCAATGGCTTCATCGCTTAAAGCCAAAATTCGAATCGCTAAAAGGGCCGCATTTTCCGCGCCGTTAATAGCCATTGTCGCTACCGGAATACCCGCTGGCATTTGCGCAATCGAAAGTAATGCATCCATTCCGGCGGTTGCTTCGCGTCCAACTGGAACACCGATTACGGGCAGTTCAGTAACGGAAGCCAACATTCCCGGTAAATGCGCCGCACCACCGGCCGCAGCAATGATGACGCCGAAACCATCTTCAACGGCTGACTTTCCAAAGGCGATCATTCCTTCGGGATCACGATGTGCAGAAACACAATGCACTTCATGCGGAATTCCAAAGGCCGACAAAGTGGAAACGGCAGCAGACATGACGTCGAGGTCAGAATCACTGCCCATCACGATCGCAACTTTCATGTCGACTCCCTTTTCGGAAGCGAAAGAACTGCTCGCTCCACTTTTTCCATAGCGTCTTCAACATTTTGGCCAATAGCCGTCACATGTCCCAATTTGCGGCCGGGACGAGGGGTTTTCCCGTATAAATGAACCGCCACATCGGCTGGCAATTGCTCACGTAATCCCAGCGAGCCATCGTCCATCCCCACCAAATTGGCCATTACCGCACCTGCAACTTTTGCATCCGGCGAACCAAGTGGCATATCCAAAACGGCGCGCAGATGATTTTCAAATTGCGACGTCACACATGTATCGATGGTGTGATGACCACTGTTATGAGGGCGCGTGGCAATTTCATTAATGAACACTTCGTCACCACTAATGAAAAACTCAACGGCGAAAATTCCGGTGATATCTAAAAGATCAGCGATTGCGCTTGCAACTGATGTGATCTTTGCTTCGATTGCCGACGAAAGTCCGCTGGGGTAATCAACAGTGCGACACATGCCATCAACTTGTTCGGTACGAACAATTGGGTACACAACTTTTTCACCCGATGGTCGGCGCGCTACTTGAACTGCCGCTTCAGCGGTGAGATCAACAAACGGCTCCAAAACAAGTTCATCAAACTCGTTCCAAGGTTCGAGATCAGCAGCCGACTTGATGATGAACACACCGCGGCCGTCATAGCCACCCCGAGCCGGTTTCAATACAAAAGGAAAACCAAATTGCTCGGCCGCGGCCAACAACTCCTCACGCGTTTTGGCCAGTAAAAACGCAGTTTGTGGTAATCCCGCCGCTGCGAAGGCCGTGCGTTGGGCTGCTTTATCAACGGAGATTCGAATCGTTGTTGGATCGGGACGAACAGCGATACCCATGCGCTGAACTTCTTCCAAAATGTCGGCATCAACTTGTTCATGGTCCAACGTGATGACATCGCATCCTTGTGCGAAATCAATAACCGTTTGTCGATCGAAAGGCGAACCAATCTGACAATCCGGTACGACGCGACAAACCGCATCCTCTGGAGACGCAGCCAAAATTCGCAGTGAAATATTGAGTCGTAATGACGACTCGTACATCATGAGGGCTAGTTGTCCACCACCTAAAACGCCAACGCGCGGAAAAGACGATGAACTCATGGTCTTATGGTACCGAAGCGGTTGCCGGTATCTCTCCAAATTTTCGTTTCGGCAAATCTTTCGTAAAGAACAACGAAATGATGACAATCACGGCCGCCAAAAATAAGCCGGTGCGTAACCCCTGTAGTTGCGCATCGGAATAGTCACGCGACAGATTGGTGATGTCGGATTCGGAAAGTCCTGCTTGGCGCATCGCCGTTTCCGCCTCAGAAACCGGCACAAATGACACGCCGGATTCGATCTGAATACCAACTTGCTGCCGCACTGCATCGCTAATTGCCGGATCGTTTTGCACCAGATTCAAAAGCGAAGTCGCCAACGAACCAATAACAACGGCACCAATCAGTGCGGTACCAATCGAGGCACCCAACTGCTGGGCGGTGAATTGCAGGCCGCCTGCTTCCGATCGTTGTTCTTCATTCACTGCTGATTGCACAATGTTGCCGAGTTGCGATGCCAACAGACCAATGCCAATTCCTAAAAACGCCATCGCAGTAAGGAATTTCGCGTTAGCGATATTGGGATCAATCAGCGCTAACAACGCCACGGTGGCAAATCCCAAAATGATTAACCCGCTGCGCACAATGAGGCGAGGCGAATAACGGCGCAAGAGTGCAGGCCCCGACATAGAAGTTAAAAACAACGCCACGGAAACCGGCAACATGCGGAGACCGGTCTCTAAAGCATTAAAGCCTTGAACCACCTGCAAATAAAGCGGAATGGCGAAGAACACACCCATCAAAATGGTGTTCTGCGAAAGGAACATCACCACACCCGCCCTCAATTGCGGAACTTTCAGCATCGCTAAATGAATAAGTGGTTCGCGTCGTGAGTCTTCGCAAAAACGCTGCCAACGCACGAACAACAAAAGCAACACGATTCCCGCCAGCAAAACAAACACCGTGAGGGAAAGACCAAACGGTTCGATGGGCGAATTTTTCGGAACGAACCAGCCCCAAGCACTCGATTGCAACACCGCGAAGACAACAAGTCCTAATCCAACTGCGGAAAGTGCCGAGCCCAGCCAATCCATTTTCGCTTCGGCCTTCTTGACACCTTCCACTAATGCACCCGACAACAAAAGTATGAATGCGGCCACAACAACTTCACCGGCGAATACCAATCGCCATGTGAGATTGGTCGTCACCCATCCACCCAGAATTGGGCCGACGGCAATTCCGGCACCCGCCACACCGCCCAAAAGTCCATAAGCAGCAGCACGCTTTTCACCCGAAAAGTTGCTGGCCACTAGTGCCACCATCGCCGGCATAACTAAGGCTGCGCCGATGCCTTCAATGACAGACCAGCCCAGGATCAAAATTCCAACATTGGGAGCGATGGCGGTGATTCCCGAGCCGATGGCATAAATAAAAAGTCCGGTGCGGAAGGCTGTTTTTCGTCCCCATCGATCACCGAGTTTTCCACCAGTGATCATGAACGCCGCCATTACTAATGAATAAAACGTGATGGCTAATTGGATCGTGGTAACTGACGTATCGAAATCGTCAACCAACTGCGAAATCGAAACATTCATGACCGCGCTATCAAGCACCATCAGAAACTGAGCCAAACACAAAACGAGTAACACTCGACGATTCACTTGTTACCTCCGCGTTTGCCTAATGGTAGAACGCTTTTGGCTCGATAAATGTTTTGTTGGTCAGCGAGTCTCTAAATAGTTACTTAACGCCTCTACACCGGCTTGCGGATCCGATGCATTCACTCCATCGGCGCCTTGCCGGAACAGGTCGGTGTAACCCGCCACTGTTTCGCCTTCGCCATTGGGCCATACCCACGTGTAGTAGCCACTCTGCTTCGCTTTTTGCGCAAACGCTTGATTGAAAACAGCGGTTCCTTGATATGACGGAGGCACCTGCAAAATGTTGAGCCACGGTTGAATCACGGCACCTTGCAAGACATACGCGGTTAAAACATTCACACCGGGCGACATCCGAACTTTTGGCGAAAGCCGATGAAATTCGTTTACTACTTGATCATCAAATGATGTCACTACAACACGATCTTCAATACCGAGGCGAGCGATTTCATCCGCCAGCAATCTCGCCGTTGTAAACGCATCGGGAGCCGTTCCTTTTATTTCAATATTGAGCACAAAGCCTGGCCATCGTTCCGCAACTTCAGAAAACTTTGGAATAGCGAAGTCCTCAGCGGTATATCCCTCGGGTGGCGGCTTCTGTCCAGTGCGAATACCACGGAACGAATAGTCGGATTCCGGCTTTCCAGTACAAGTATTTCGACACGTTGACGACCACCAATATCCGTTATCAAGCGAACGCAGTGTGGCGTAATCGACGTTGTTGACTTTCAGATCTTTTTCGGTTGTTCGCTTTGTTGTGTCGTCATGTTGCACCACCAAAAACTGATCACTCGTGCGTTGAATGTCTAAGTCCAAGACATCAACGCCATATTCAACTGATTGAGCGAAGCCATAAAGCGTCGAATGGGGCGCAATATCTTCACCGGCAGCGTGCGCTAATACAACAGGGCGATTTAACGAGAGAATCGCATTGACAGTTGACGCACCATCTTTTTGCACGCGAGTTAGTTGATTAGTGGCATCATGATTTTTGCCGTGAGATGAATTCGAGCTACATCCAGATAGAACAACCAACAAAACTGCGGCAACAATGGCGAGGAACGTTCGTCGTTGCGTTTGGTGCGATGTCTTGCCTAACTGCATTTGCGCACTTTAGAACTAGGCCATCAGAAATTTTTGAAACGATTCGTAATCGGCTTGGGCTTGCATTTTTCCTTGTTCCATTGCCGCTCCAACACCTTTTGGATCCATCAATTTCGTAAGGTCAACTTTTAACGGACTGCGTTGTAACACTTTGGTTCCACTTTGTCGCAGCGATTCGAGTTCATCGTGAAATGAACTTGGCGATTGCGTCATGCCACTTGTTTCATGAATCGCATCATCAGTGAGACTTAAAACAACAACTCGTTGTGCGCCCGCTAATAAATCAAGATGGGTTCCGGTTCCGCTTACTCCGCCGTCCATGCATTTACGATCGCCAATTGGCTGCGGTGAAAAAATTCCGGGCACCGCGCTACTGGCAGCCGCCGCTGCATTTAGCGGAATGCCGCTCTTTTGTGTCAATACACATCGCTCTCCGGTATAGGCATCAACACAACTGATATGTAAACGATCGTTCGGCCATTTCTTGGTGCGCAAAATCATCAACAAACTACGGCGCATTTTCGCCGGCGAAGGAGTTTCGGCGGTTAAGGCTGCAAAGCCAATAGCGCGAATTGTGTCCGGCTCGGCATCAGTTGAACCAACAAAGAGATCAAGCGCGCGTTGTTGACTTGGTTTTATTTTTCCTGCCGGAGCTAGAGCTGAAACCAATGCCGGAGTGCGCGCGAAAAATGAAACCTCTCGAGCAAAACTTTTAAGTTTTCCCAATTCCAAAATTGAGGAAATCACTGATCCCGCTGATGTGCCCACAACTCGATCAGCACCCGCTAAGTCGATTCCTAATTCCGCCAGTTGTTGGATATATGAAACTTGCCAAGCGATAAACCAAATACCGCCGCCACCCAATGAGAGACCTAACGAAAGTCCATCGCCATAGCGACGAGAAAAATCGATGGGCAGTGCAACGGAGTCAGGCATGCGGTGAGATTAGCCAGCCCGATGAAGCCAAAAACCGGCCAATCTAAAAACTCTTTTGCCTCATATGCCCCTTGCTATTTCAAGGTCGCGGGGCAGCGATGAGACAAAATGCCTAAAGTTGTCTCAACCAAAAGGGGGACCAATGGCACGTTCAACTAAAGACATTATTGGTCGTGAAGACGTCAACGATCTTGATGCAATCATCCAAATGAGCAACCAGGAAATCAACGAAGTTGTTCATGTTGTTGCCGATAACGCCGATTCGATTTTCACTTGGGACTACGAACGCAGTCGCGCGCCACTTTCCAAGTTGTATGAGAAAGCGAAAAATTCGCAGTGGAACGGCGAGACCGATTTGGATTGGTCCACCGAAGTTGATGTTGACGCACTTATTCGCAAAAGTCCGATGACACCCTCGCGTGCCGCATGGGACATGCTCGGTGTTGACCTTTCGGGAACTGCATTAGCCAAGTTCTCCGACGAAGATTGGGTACGTTTCGAAAAAGAACGTCAGCAATGGACGCTCAGCCAATTCCTTCATGGCGAACAAGGCGCGCTTATTTGCACCGCCAAAATTGTGGAAACCGTTCCGTGGATTGACGCCAAGTACTACGCCGCTACTCAGGTAATGGATGAAGCTCGACATGTCGAAGTGTTCGCCAAATACCTCGACACCAAACTTGATGGTCACTACCCCATCAATTTCCACTTGCGTATGTTGCTCGACGACATCATCAACGACAGCCGTTGGGATATGACCTATCTCGGCATGCAAATCATGGTGGAAGGTTTGGCTTTGGCCGCTTTCGGTGTCATGCAACAAACCACTGAGGATCCCCTTCTGCGTCAACTTCTTCGTTATGTCATGAGCGATGAAGCACGTCATGTGGCGTTCGGTGTGTTGTCGTTACAAGAGTTCTACGCCGGTCTTACCGATCGTGAATTACTTGATCGTCAAGAGTTCGCATTTGAAGCCGCGGTGCGCATGCGTGATCGCTTCTTAAGCCAAGAAGTATGGGATCGCATGGATGTTCCGATTGCCGATGCCATTCGTGTTTTCCGTCAAGATGATCCGGAAGTTCGCAATCAAGATCCGTTCCAGCAATTGCTGTTTTCGAAGATTGTTCCCAACTGCAAAAAACTGGGACTTCTTGATGCCAATGACGGTTGGTTGCGCAAGCGTTTCGACACGCTTGGCGTAAGCCAATTCGAATCATGGGCCGACACCGGCGAGGAATACGAACTTCTGGATGAAGTTGCCAAAGATCGAGCAATGCTCAACTAAGGCATTCCGTTTCCTTTAGGAAATAAAAATTGGATTGATCGGTGAACCTGTTGCACCGGTGACTTTCAGAGGTGAAACCGAAATGATTCCCTCTAAGTTTCCGTCGCGTGCCGCCGGTCCTAAGTTCAAATGTTCCATCATGTAGATGCCGCCGCGCACCAACAAAATTTTGTGCACGATAAGAAATTCGTTGTTGTCGAAAGGAATAACTTCGACGGCTGCGTTATCGGCACCAACCGCTACAACATCTTTAGCGGCTAACCATTCAGCAGCATCCGAACCAATACCGGCTTGCAAGAAACCTTCTGGCTCACCAGCCGCATTGGCAGCCCACCACATATCAAGATGACCGGTGCGAATACAGACAACATCACCGGTACGAATTTCGGTGCCTTGAGCATTTGCCGCACCTTCTAATTCGGCGGCGGTCAACATACGTCCCGGCTCTAACCACTTCTCTTCACCGAGATGAGTGACCATGTCGAGAATGACGCAACGGGCGGCGAAGCCATCAACTTTTTCAATTCCGAGTTTGCTGGCACCCGACATAGCGCGCATTTCCGAAAACGGAACGCCGTTGTAATGCTTATGTTCTTCGTAAACGTGAATAAGCGCGTCCATATGTGAAGTGGTGTGAGACGCCATCACCAAAACATCTTCATGAGCGCCCGTGCCTTCAGCCGCACCGAAGTTGGCGAACATGCCGTCATCGGTGCCGTCTTGCAGAGTTAATCGCATTGGCGTGCCGCGATGACCAAGCAACGGAACGCCGTGGCCCTGAATCGGAATACCAAAGCTGTACACCTTGCCGGAAGTGATTGAAGATGCAGCCGACAAAATGATTTCGGGTGTGAGGTGATTCAGCGCACCGCGTTCATCATCGGCGCCCCAGCGTCCCCAGTTATTAACTCCCATGTCTCCCCCTTGCACGTGCGACCTGCAAAAACTACAACGACGCAGACGTGCCGGGGAGAAAAATTGGGTTTAGGCCAAAGCGGGAAGGATTTCGTCTTTCAGAAGATGAAGTTGCTTCCAACCCTGATCGACGGGCAAGCCACCAATCAGCGGATGCATTGAGAAGGTGGCGAAATCTCCGGCGGCCTTCGCTTCTTCAACGGCTTCCGCCGGGGAAAGGATTCGATAGATACCTTCAGCGCGCAGTTCATCAACCGTCTTGGCATGGGAGTGAACGGCCGATTTGATATCGGATGTTTGCCATGACGAATAGGTCGTGGCCTCATGCAAGATGTATTCGCCCATTTGTTGCCAACCGGCTTCAACGTCTTCAGCAAAAAAGACATGAGAGAACGTATCCGGCGGTGCCATAGCGAAACCTTGAGTTCCGAATTCGGTGCACTTTTCGTAGTAGTACGACTCGATCTCAGGAACCGGCGCTGCAAACATGATCGGCAAACCAAAACGAGCCGCGCGACGAGCCGCTGGCTTTGATGTTCCACCTAAAAGAAGCGGCGGGTGCGGTTGTGAGAACGGTTTCGGTGTGACCTGCACTGTGGTGCCGTTGTATTCAAACGGTTCGCCAGTCCACGCCTTCAAAAGAGTGTCGATGCATTCATCCATCAACTTGCCACGGTTTTCCCATGACTTGCCATGCGCTTCGTATTCACTCGGGCGATAACCAAGACCGGCAATAACACTTAACTTGCCTTTGGAGATGAGATCTAACACTGCAATGTCTTCAGCAATACGCAACGGATCATGCAGTGGAACCAACAACGCACTAATTGAAATGTTGATGTTCTTGGTGCGACCAAAAATGGCACCCGCCATGATGAGCGGAGAAGGGCTCCATCCGTTGAATGCGCCATGGTGTTCTTCTAACGAAACAAAGCCACCGCCCAGTTCGTCGAGAAACTGCACCATGTCGAGCATCGCGTTGTAACGATCCGCCATCTCGTTTTGTTCGAGACCCGGTTGGACACAGTTAAAACGCAACATTGATAAAGCCATGACTACCCTCCTGAGTGGAGTGACATTCTGCCCCGTAAATCCGCCGTTGCGCTCAATCGATAGAAAAATTCCGCAATTTCACCCCTAGGCTGAGGTCATGAACGGAGCGCAGGCGGCATTTATCGGACACGGAAGTCCGATGAACGCGCTGGAAATCAATCGCTTTACGCAAAGCTGGCGTGAACTTGGAGCATCAATTGCACCCTCAGCGTTCGTGGTTGTTTCCGCTCATTGGTATATCAACGCCACCGCTGTCACCGCTTCGATAAGCCCCCGCACAATTCATGACTTTTACGGCTTTCCTCAAGAACTCTTCGCCGTGAACTATCCCGCACCGGGCGCGCCCGATGTTGCGCAGCGAGTCGCCGATGTACTCGATCCGATTTGGTGCGGCCTCGATGTTGACTCTTGGGGAATTGATCACGGCACCTGGTCGGTGCTTATGCATATGGCGCCTTCAGCCGAGATTCCGGTGGTGCAACTTTCAATTGATGCAGCAAAGCCGCTCGACTATCACTTCGATATTGGTGCGGCGCTCGCACCATTGCTTGACGAAAACATTTTCGTTCTCTGTAGCGGCAATATCGTGCACAACTTAGGGCGACTTAATTGGGGTGAACCCGAACTCGCCGAACCGTGGGCCCGCACTTTCAACGAAGCAACAAAAGAGATACTGCTATCCGCGCCCGAAAATTTAAGTTCGCTGCAGCAACATCCGGATTGGTCGCTGGCGGTTCCTTCGCCCGACCATTTTTTACCGGTGGCGTATTTTGCGGGTTTAGCCCATGCCAAAAAGCGCGTTCCGCAAACTTTGGTTGATGGTTACAACTTCGGTTCGCTTTCTATGACGTCGTATTACTTGTCTCGCTAAACGCGTTACGGCAAGACAATGGCAAAGTTCGGATCGGGTTCATCCATTAATTCCCCGAGCCGCGCCAAAATGTCAATCGCGCCTTCAGCGTGCACGTTTTCATCTTGTAAAAGTGCATCCAACGGAAGTAAGCCAGCGAAAAACATAAGTAGTAAGAGCCGTGGCGTGCGAATAACAACATCAGCATCATCGATACGTCGATCGCGAACATAAGAAAGCACGGCGTTTTCGCAACGAACTAACCAGTGCGAATCATCGGCGTTATCAATTAGCTGAATTCGACAGGAAAAGTCGCCAACAGCCATTCCGTCGAGTCGAATCGCCGCCACATCAAGAACTTGTTCGGTGCTTAAATGCGCCAGTAATCCCGCACCTAATCCGCGTCCGGGAGGCGGCCCCGAACCGCGTAATTCTTTGGCGCCAGTTAAGAAGAAATTGCGCCAAGTGGCGTTCTCAGCGGCGAAACCTAATTGGGTGTAGGTCTCGGCGAGAAGTTCGCGGGCTTCGGTGTTCGTCGGGTCGGCAAACACCACGTGATTGACAACTTCGGCCACCCAACGAAAATCGCCTTCAGCAAAACTGATGCGTGCTTTTTGCAGTACTGCATCGGCACCGCCCATGTATTTGACATAGCGCGTCGCCGCATTTTCCGGAGTATGCGACCAAAGATGAGCGGGATTGCCATCAAACCAACCCATATAACGTTGATAAACCGCTTTGACGTTATGACTCAACGATCCGTAATAACCGCGGCAATGCCATGAGTTCGCCAACGTCGGAGGAAGTTCTAGTTGTTCAGCAATTTCAGAACCAACAAAGCCTTTATTTAAAAGACGCAATGTCTGATCGTGCATAAAAGCGTAAAGATCGCGTTGTTTCGCTAAGTAATCAACGATGTTGTCGCGTCCCCATGTTGGCCAATGATGCGAAGCAAACGAAACGTCGGAAATATCGGCAAACAACTCGATGCTTTCATCCAAAAAGCGTGCCCAATCACGGGCGGAACGAACAAGGGCTCCGCGTAGTGTCACGACGTTATGCATGTTGTGCGTAGCGTTTTCGGCCATGCATAACGCGCGGAAATCGGGGAAATAAAAGTTCATTTCCGCCGGTGCTTCTGTTCCTGGAGTCATTTGGAAAACCAAACGCACTCCATCAAGTTCAAGCGTTTCACCAGTCGTTTTAATTTCAACATTGGGTGGAATTAACGAAACCGATCCACTGGATGAAATCGCACCCAGACCCGTTGTCATTTGTCCTTCAGGTCCGCGGGGCAACGTATTGCCGTACATATATAAGGCTCGTCGCGCCATTGCGGGACCGGCATGCAAATTTTCGTTTACCGCATGTTCAAGGAAATCTTCCGGTGCCACAATCGGAATGTTGTCGACATTGCCCATGGGCAAAATGCCCGCGGCGCCACCGAAATGATCAATATGCGAATGCGTATAGATCATGGCGGTAACCGGTCGATCACCGCGATGGTGTTTATATAAATCAAACGCTGCCGCCGCACATTCACTCGACACCAACGGATCAATGACAATGACGCCCTTGGTCCCTTCCACAAATGTCATATTGGAAATATCAAGACCGCGCACTTGATAAATACCGGGAACAACTTCAAAAAACCCAGTAATTAACGTCAATTGGGCTTGTCGCCACAAACTGGGATGCACGGTGGCGGGAGCATCGTGATCAACATCTCCCCAAGCATTGGCATCCCAAACGACTCGTCCGTCGGTGGCTTTCACTAACGGTTGTGTCAGCGGACCAATGAAGCCACGTTGCGCATCAATGAAATCTTGTTGGTCGTCGAACGGTAACTCCATACGAGCCGTCGCCAGTTGTTCAACAATCGAGCGATGAAGTTCCATAGCCACCCTTTCGGCGAGGAGAACACCTCGACCGTAGTGCAAGAATTAATCGAGCATTGGCGGCGTCGGTAGACGCAGTTGCTGCATATCGTCATAACGCTCGCGAATTTGATCGTGATAACTGGGTTTCGTAGGGATCCAAAACTGATCGTTATTCACGGCGGCGAAAACTAACTCGGCGACGTCATCCGGTGACATACCCGCCGCCGTTGAATCGGCCAGCATCTGCTCAACAAAAATGGCGTCTTCACCCTTTTCGTGTTGCCGATCAGTAAAACGTTCGGGGCGATTGCGACCGGACGTTCCGATATTGGTATTGATCAGACTGGGAACTAAAACCGAAACTCCAATTGGTTTACCGGTGGTGCGTAAATCTTGGGCCAAACAATCACTTAAACCAACAGCGGCAAATTTCGACGTGAAATATGGACCGGAATAGGCACCTGTCACCAAACCACCCATTGAAGCGGTATTGACGATATGCGCAGGTTGATCGGCTTCTAATAGACGGGGAACAAATGCGTTAATGGCGTTCACAATGCCGTACACATTCACGCCCATCACCCATTGCCAATCAGCAATGGAGCGTTCCCACATCAGTCCACCGGAAAATACGCCCGCGTTATTACAAAGCAAATTGACTTGACCGAATTCGGCGTAAGCCGCATCACATAAACGCTGTACATCTTCAGCATCCGAAACATCGGTGCGCACACCAATGGCATCAACACCGAATTCGTCGCGCACAAGGGCAACGGTTTCATCCAATGTTGGTTGTTCAACATCCGATGCCACCACCTTCATGCCCCGTGAGGCTGCTGCTCGCGCCAGGCCTCGACCGATTCCACTTCCTGCACCCGTGATAACCGCTACTTGACCTGACGCGATCTGCATGACTTAACGGTCCTCTTCGAGTTTGAAAACTCGTAAAGCGTTTTCCCGCAAAAACTTGGGCCACACGTTGTCGTTGAAAGGAACGTTCGGCATATCGGAGAACTGACGTTCCAAACTCAAACCAGCTGGGAAATAACCGCAGTACATGATCTTGTCGGCGCCACGGGAGTTGGCGTATTTAATGATGTCTTTCGGGTAATGCTTCGGCGCGAAGGCGCTAGTCATGTAATGCAATCCCGGCCACTTCAACATCAACTTCACCGCTAATTCAGTCCACGGTTCGCCACCATGCATCATGACCATTGTTAATTCAGGAAAGTCATAAAGAACTTCGTCGAACTGTTCAACGTGTTGTGGCCAACTCGGCATACGAGGGCCGACAATGCCGCCATTAATGCAGATCGGAATATTCAATTCACAACAGGTGGCGTAAATGGGGTACATCTTCTTGTCACCCACACCAACCTGCGGAACCATTCCACTGGGGAAGGTCATGGCCGCCACGATGTTGTGATCGGCTTTTTGACGCTTCAATTGGCGAACCGTCTCCATTCCCTTATTGGGATCGGCTTGGGCGCAAAGGTGAAAACGTCCGGGATGAAGTTCTTTAGCGCGAATCGACTTTTCGTTAATGCCAGTCATGCATTGTTCGATATTGAATGCATCCATCTTCTCAACGATCCACGCCACGACATCAGTGTCCGGCGGAACAACGTCGGGAACGTCTTTGAACATGTATTGCGCGGGAAATTCAAATTCCTGCAGTGATTGCGCGTCTTTTAAGTTGGCTTTGAAAAAGTCGTACGCCGACTTCTTCTCTTCGATGCTGGTGAATGGAAAGCCCATTCCAAGATCGACAATGCCGATATCAGTCGGCATACCCATGATGTTTCCCCCTTTTTCGGCCTATGGCCGAACGATGTAGCAGTGTAGAAGTTGAGCGGCTACCAGTACAGCGAGCGGAACGTTTCCACTGCTTTTCCGTACATTTCGAGATAGCCCTCGTAACCGGTGGCCGCCCCGAATGTCACTCGTAAATCGGTCACTCCAGCAGCGATGAGATCGCCCGATGCCTTCAACGTGGCATCGACGTCGAGTTCACCGTTGGCATCGCGTACAGCGACCGCATGACCTTGGATTTGAAAATCCGATGTGCCGCCGGCTTCGACAACCAATTGACGCAAACGCGGAATCGACTCAGCCATGTTGGCGCCATCGCTACCCCAAGGAATCCATCCCGATCCGTAATCAGCCAAACGACGCACTACACGCTTATTAATGGTGCCGCTCACCCAAATCGGAACGCCGCCGGCTTGGCGCGGTTTCGGCATTTGATGAATCTTCTCGAACGAAAGTTCCGGCGAGTTGTAATTCGCAACTTGATTACGCCAAAGTTCTTGGCACACTTCGATGGTGTGATCCATTAAACGACCGCGGGTTTCGAAATCTAAACCGGCCGCGTCGTATTCCTCTTTTTGCCAACCAACGCCAATGCCTAAATCAATTCGTCCGTTCGTAAGCACATCAAGAGTGGCCAATGTTTTCGCCAAGACAACTGGGCGTCGTAATGCAGCAATCAAAATGGCCGTGCCTAAACGAACTCGATCGGTTTGGGCACCGACGGCACTTAAGAACGTAAGTGGCTCCAACCACATTCCATCGGAATCGGTTGGTTGTTTTCCTCCGGCACTTCCGCCCTTTTTTGGATCCCCATACGCATCAAGATTTTCGCCATAGGCCACGTGATCAGAAACAACAATGCGATCGATACCCGCTGTATCGGCCGCTCGACATTGATCAAAAAGGAAACTCCAGTCCCCCGGATCATCTTGCATAAACGTGCGAACTTGAATCGAAATTTGCGGCTTCATGGTTTTACTTTCTCACGTTTTACGCAATGACGTTGCTTAGACGTTGGACAACGGCCGAGCGATGCTGACTTCATGCCCAGATGGATCGAGGATATGAAAATATCGTTCATTCCAGGGCGCATCGGATGGCGGCATTAACGGTGAATAACCGTTCGCCCGCAATTGCTCATAACAATCATCAGGGCTCTCCACCCAAATAATGAATCGGCCCCAGCCAATGGGATTTTGCGGAGAATGCGGCCAATCCTTTTTCCACTGCAAATTCAAAAATGATTCGCCGAGAGAAAACGAACTGAATTCGGCATCGTCACCGCCATAAGCCAGCGACAAGCCAATGGTTGAATAGAAATCACAAGACGCTTTCATCGAAGCGGTATGAAGTGTGACCGCGCTTAACACGATTACAAAACTTTGCGGAAGATCTTTGCTTTCCGCGCGTTATAAGGCGGATATGGCAGCGATGGATCCATCTTGGTGCTGCGTCGTAACACGGGTTTGAGATGTTGAAATAAACGCACACTGGTTTCGCCGTGATACGAGCCCATACCGCTTTCGCCAATGCCACCAAAAGGCAGATTGGGATTAGTGATGTGCATGATCGTTCCGTTCACTGTCACTCCACCTGCGGTTGTGCGCTCAATCACTGCATCAATAGCAATATCGCTTTCCGCAAATACATAAAGCGCTAACGGATGCGGGCGAGCATTCACAAACTCAATGGCGTCATCCAATGACTTCACCTTCACAATAGGAAGTATCGGACCAAAAATTTCCTCATTCATGATGGCCGCCGAAACATCAACGTTGGTGAGCACAGTTGGTTCGATAAACCGATCAGCAGAATCAGTTCGACCGCCAATAACAACTTGGCCACCACTCATGAGTGCACGTAAACGATTGAAATGTCGATCGGAAACAATGCGACCATACGATTCGCTCTTTTGCGGGTCGGATCCGTAGAAACTGCGAATTGCGCTCGCTAATTGATCAATGAAATCGTCATGTACATCTTCAGTAAGTAAGACGTAATCGGGAGCAATGCATGTTTGACCCGCATTCATCCACTTGCCCCAGGCCACACGACGAGCGGCAACTTTTAATTTGGCTGACGAATCAATAATGACCGGGCTTTTTCCGCCCAGTTCCAAAGTGACCGGCGTGAGATTTTTTGCCGCCGCCGACATCACAATGCGACCAACAGTTCCGTTACCGGTATAGAAGATGTGATCGAAATGCTGAGCTAAAAGTTCAGTCGTTTCGTCTACACCGCCTTCAACTAAGACAACGGCATCGTTATCTAAATAACGCGGCACTAAGCGAGCCAAAGTCTCTGATGTCTTTTGTGAAACTTCCGATGGCTTCATCACAACTGCGTTACCGGCCGCAATTGCGCCCGCAACCGGAACTAAAAGAAGTTGAATCGGATAGTTCCAGGGTGCGATGACTAACACCACGCCTAAAGGTTCGGGAATACGACGCGATTTTGCCGGTTGCGCAACGATCGGCGATTTCACTTTGAGGGGACGATTCCACTTTTCTAAGTTCTTCAACATGTCATCGATTTCGCCCAGCACAAATGCAATGTCGGTGACATAACCCTCGACAGCGGGCTTACCTAAATCGGCTTTCAGCGCGTCGAGAAAATCCTGCTCATGATCGATGAGCATTGCTTTCAATCGTTCGAGTTGTTGACGACGCCATTCCAGCGGGCGCGTCACTCCAGAACGGAAGGCCTCTCTTGCGCCTGCTACCACTTGGGTAGGTGTTTTCGCCGTGAGCGGAACTGAATTCGGGGCCGTAGTGGTCATGGTTACTCCTCGGGCCGATCGGTAGGGTCACGCTACTTCGTTGCCGCCTCTTTCAAAAGGGCGAAGTTTCGCCCGCTCCCCTTTGGCCCCTAGGGTGGTCGGCGGTGGAATTACGCCACCATTGCAAGGGGGAATCGTGAACGAAGAAGGAGTAACGGCGCGCGCATCGCTCCGTGACGGCGTCTTCCTCACTGTCATTGTCATGCAGTTTGTTTTGGTGATGGTCAACGGATCCGGAACGATGGCCTTGCCGTCGGTGAAATCGGGATTCGATGTTCCAGACTCTGACTTGCAATGGTTCGCCGCACTGTTCTTTCTCGGTTACGCCTTAGTGCTCGTTGCCGCCGGACGTCTCGGCGATATTTTCGGACCGCGCCGACTTTTGTTGATTGGTTACGCCGGATTCATTTTTTCAACAACGCTGGCGGCCACCGCTCCCACAATCCAAGTGCTGTTACTGGCGCGCCTATTGCAAGGTGTCAGCGGCGGTTTGTTATCACCGCAACTCTCGGCAATCATCCAGCGACTTTTCTTAGGGCATGAACGCACGCGTGCTTTCGCCATCTTTTTATTTTTCTCTGGTGGCGCATTCATGGTGGGACAGATTTCGGCCGGCGCGTTAATGACCAGCGACACGTTTGCTTTGGGTTGGCGATGGGCGTTCTTACCGTTCATTCCATTCGCCGCTATTTCATGGCTACGCGGATTGAAATCAATTCCGAAACTCGTCACCGAACGCAGCGGAAAACTTGATATTCCTGGTGCCGTTGTTTTAGGGGTCGTTTCATTTTTCTTAATGTTTCCCCTTATTCAAGGACGCAATGCCGGTTGGCCACTTTGGGTGTTTTTATTGCTGGCTTGTGCGATACCGGCCGCCATCGTCTTCATCACGCTTGAACGTCGCATTGTTGCGACCGGTGGCGATCCGTTGGTAAATCCCGTTCTCTTTCGTTTACACACCTTCCGCGTCGGCAACGTACTCACACTGTTAGTCGGATTAATTGCCGCAGCCGTTCCGCTCTATTTGATTCTCACTATTCAAATTGGCTTTGGTCGTAGTCCGTTTGCCGCTGCGCTACTCACTTTTCCAATGCCGTTTTCCAATATGTTCGGTTCGTTAGTGGCATCACCGATTATGCGGAAGTTCGGACGAGGAGCAGTTGCAATTGGCGCGGCGTTTACCGCAGCGTCAGCGGCATTGATCTTGATACTCACACCGAGTAACTCAGGTTCAATAAGTGTGTTTGTATTCATTCCGAGTTTTGCGCTTTTAGGTTTTGCGCTTGGAATTTCCATCGCATCGACTATTGCCATCGTGCTTTCCGATACTCCGCAAGAACATGCGGGTAGCGCATCTGGCGTTCAAGCCACCGGTTCACAATTGGCCGGATCGTTAGGAATTGCGCTTTATGGCGTCATTTTCTATGCCGCCATCGGATCATCTGATGATCTTTCAAAATATTTAGTCGGCATTGATCATGTGATGTGGGTGACCCTTGCACTCTGCGCGGTACAAGTCGCTATGACTTTCCGCTTGCCTCGCCATACCGCACGCGAAAACGAAGAACTTCCGCCAAGCGATCTGGAATTGTTGGTGTTGCCGGACTTTCATCAAAAAGACAATTAAGTCGAATAACACTTCCGCAATAAAAAGAAGTACCGTCGCTTTATGGGCGTTATCGCCGTCATTCTTCTCGCTGGGCTTTTAGGTCCGCTGCTCGCCACTTGGCGTCGACTTCCTCTGCCTATTGTCATCGGCGAAATCGTCGGTGGCATTTTAGTGGGACCTCAAGTTCTTGGTTTGGTTGATCCCAACGATCAAATCGTTCGCCTCTTGCACGACACCGGTTTCGCTTTGTTGATGTTCACCGTTGGTCTTCATTTACGACTTCATGATCCGGCATTGCGACGCGCACTTCCGCGAGCATCACTGGCCTGTGCGGTCACTGCCGTTTTTGCCTTTCCAATTGCCTGGATTTTGGCGGAACTCACCAATGTGCAAAACGTCGGTGCAATTGCAGTTGTTTTAGCAACGTCCTCGGCGGCAATTGCATTGCCTGTGTTGAGCGATAGCACCGGCAAAGATCTTCCTCCGCAATTAGCCGGATTAGCCGCGTGGATTGTGGTTGCCGATGTGGTCACCATCGTTGCGCTCCCGCTGGTCACTGCGCAGTCATCAGTGTGGACAGTGCTATTTGCTTCTTTAGCGGTGACGATCATTGCGCTTTTGGCCTTAGTGCTTTTGCGTTTTATGGCGAAGTCGCGTCTTTATTTACGGGTAGCCCAACTTTCAAAAGAAAAGGGTTGGGGCTTAGAGATGCGTATTGCGCTCATCCTGCTTTTCGCTTTGGCTTGGGTAGGACCGCAATTAGGAACATCAATGTTGGTGGCGGGTTTTGCCGCCGGTTTAGCGGTCTCTGCCTTTGGTGTTTCCTCACGACTCACCACCCAACTTGTTGGTATTGGCGAAGGATTTTTGATTCCGGCGTTTTTTGTTGTCCTCGGCACCGAACTAGACCCGGCTGGTCTTTTCGAGGTGGACAGTTTGATTTTGTTGGCCGGTCTGGTTGCTGGAACCATCATCGTGCATCTCGTGGGTGGAACCGCCGCCGGCTATCGACCGGCGTATGGCCTCATTGCCTCAGCACAAATGGGTGTACCGCTTGCATTAGTAACGCTTGGTCGCGGTGAAGGGTGGTTCGCCGGTGGCGAAGCATCGGCCTTTGTGGCCGCCGCCATGATTTCGGTCGGTATTTCTGCCATTGGTGCCCGTCGTGTGGGCAAGTCGCTGCAATTGCGCCTCGGCGTTCCCCAAGATTTAAAACCGGTGGAATAGACCGTAATTGTTATTGCCAAAGACGTGCCGGTAAACCCGACGCTCGTTGTACAGCAGTTTTCACGGCTTGGCGTAAGGAAGCTTCACTTCCCACAATCGTTACTTTTTTCGAAGCGCGAGTAACGGCGGTATAGAGAAGTTCGCGTGTGGCTAATCGCGATTCAACCGGCGGCATGATCACAACGACATGATCAAATTCTGATCCTTGGCTTTTGTGAATCGTGATCGCAAATGCCGTGTCGAGCTGATCGAATTGCGATGGGCTAAAGAATTGCACCTCATCGGTATCAACTCGTCGAGGTGGAAGTGCAACTTTGATTTGCTGCGAAAGTGGATCGACAACTTCCACGCCCATATCGCCATTAAAAATGCCGCGCGCTTGATCGTTACGAGTCACCATCACACATCGGCCAGCAAAACTTTCGAACGAACGGGGAACATCGGCCGAAATCCATTGTTCGAAAAGGCGATTCCAACGGGCGATTCCGTAGTTGCCAAAACGATGCGCACAGAGCATGCGTTGTTTTTGCATGAGCGATAAAGCAAGTTCGCCATCTCCAGCAATCGATGCATCAACAACCTGCTGCAAGACGGGCAACATCAGTGAACGAACGGTGTTTTCAATAGTGGGTGAAATTGCTGATTCGTTGATCCATTCCAAATCAACATCGCTGTTAGAACCTTCAAGACGTTCATTGGCTTTGAGGATTTCGATAGCCGCGTCGTCGTCGCCGGCCCGCACGGCTTTGGCGAATTCACCAATGCCCGATGTGCTTTGAAAGCGATGGCTTTTGGTCAACGTGGTTTGTTTGGCGCGTAACGGACCAGTGAGTTGCGTATTTTCACCCGCGATGTCACTTAGTACCGAACCAGCCGCCACACTGGCTAACTGACCAGGATCTCCAACTAAAACAATTTTTGCTTCTGGTCGTAAGGCATCGAAAACTTGTGACAGCAACGGCAACGAAACCATTGATGACTCGTCGATGACAATGACATCATGCGGTAATTGATTGCTGGCGTTATAACGCGGCGTTGCGCGTAACGGAGTGGCCCCGATCAATTTGTGAACAGTGTCGGCTTCAATTGCGGTAATAGCAGCACCCAATTTGGCCGCATCAGACAGAGATGATTGCGCTAAAGCGGCACCGTCACGTTTGATGCTTTCGTTTAAACGTGCCGCCGCTTTACCGGTGGGAGCGGCCAAGGCAACCTGCAATGGAGTGTCGCTTTGGTCAAACAAAAGGGCCAATAGCGTGGCCACCGAGCGTGTTTTACCGGTGCCCGGACCGCCCAAGAGAACGGAAAATGGCGATTGCAGCGCCAACAAAGCGGCGGACTTTTGGTCCTCATCTGGCTGCAATACAGCGCAGATTTCATCGATGCGCGCGGCCGTTGACACTAAGGAACTTTCTGATCGAGTCAGCAATTGCTGCGCAACTCGACATTCGTAGTCGTAATAACGAGACAGATAAAGAAGCGATCCCCAAAGAACAAGTGGCGCAGTGTTCTGTAAAGGCAATGGTTCGCCATCATTCACCACGTTGACGATGGCCGATTGGGTTAATTGTTGACGCCATTCATCGGGTGACGGCCAAATAAGTTGAGAAAAAAGTTGATCGTCATCAACATCGTTGTCTTCAACTTCTGCGCGTAACGATTGCTGCACGACGGCTAAGTCGACACATATATGTCCGAACCGAGGCGCACGCGCCGCCAGCGCCGCAGCTAACGCCACGGAAAATTGCGATTCCTCACCGAGCGTGCATAACTGCACGGCGAGATGCACATCGGAATCGGAAAAAATATTGGCCTCTCGCCAGGGAGAGAACAGTTCGAAAAATTCAGATGCGTTCATGATTGACCTCGAGCAAAAAGTTCATCGAGGGCGAAAAGAGCATTATCGGGTAAGCGCCACCATTTCACTCCGCGCGCCTCGGCAGCAGAGAGTGACGGATCCATACCCCGCACAAATAGATAGGCCGAACCTAAAAGTTGCGACGGATCTACCGCACCAAGACGCCAACGGAGAAAACGATAAAGCGCCACTTGATACAAGGTGGTTTGCAAGACGTAGTCATCACCAATCATTTCGGCCACGATTTCCGCTTCGGTGAATTGTGCGTTTTCCGAAATGATGTTGGTTTTGTAATCGGCGAGCCAATACTTTGCCGATGCATCGGTTGCTGTTCGCGCAACTAAATCGATAGAGCCGGTAAGCATTCCTTCAACGGGAACATCAATTTGCGTTGCACTTTTAAACCAAGGAGCAAATTCGTCATTGTCGTCGAGATGTTCTAAAACGGTGTTAGCCACAGATTTCACCGAGCACTTTTGCAACGGTAAGTCGAATGACATTTCGTTTAAACGCAAATTCAGATTGAGATCGCAGAGGCGTGTCTCTCGCAATGGCCCGCCAAGCGGTGCTTGTAGAACCGTCAGTAAACCATTGGTGAATTCGTTTATATCGAGAGGTAACTGTCGGAACTGCACTTGCTTTTGCGCCGCGGCGAAAATTTGCTCCCGTAATTCATTTTCGTTGTGCGGCCAGAGGGAGAAGTCAATGGATTCAAAAACTGAATGCACAAGATTTCCGAATGCGGCACCCGCTGGAGCGGTTCGCAATGGCAAATGAGATATTGCCCGTTGATTTCCAATGATGATTGACGACGATTCATCAAAACCGCCATCAACAACCGGAGCAAAAACATCTGATTCGGCCGCTCGTTTCATGCCTGAGAACGACCAGCGACGCCAAGTGGTGTCAATGGTTGGCGCATCAGCCGTAGCCAACGGACCACGCGGGTCGTTGAAGGGTTTAAACGTCGGAATCTTTGCCAGTTCGTTGGGCAATACCGCAACTTCGATTTCTGGAGTATCGGCCACGTATGCAGTAAACGCAGAAAGGTTGGGAGCCTTTTGACCTAACGCCAGTAACTGACGCAAAGCCACGCCATGACCGTAGGTATAGGGAAATGCGTGCCAAACAATGAGCCGCTCGGCGGCGCGCGTAAGCGCAACATAAAGCTGACGGCGACGTTCGCCATGTTCTTCGTTCACGCTTTCGGTGTACACACGATTGAACGGATCTTTGTTGGTGCCACCTAAAACCCAATCGAGATCAATACGTCGTTTGCCGTCAATCCAGGCATGGGAAATATTTTCCCGGTCATCGTTGCGACCCGTCCATAGAAGCGGGCAAAGAACGATCGGAAATTCCAAACCTTTTGCTTTATGAATCGTCATCACTTTGACGGTGTCATCATCTCGATCGATTCGCCGATCGAGCAGTTCCGACTTTGTATTGGCATCGCTTTGGTCGTCTTCTAATTCGCTCATGATGTCGAGCAAGGCTGCGGCCGTTGTTGGGCCACCACCAGAGCGAGTTTGCAAAAGTTCGGCGATGTGTTCGACATCGGTGAGGTGGCGTTCGCCCATTGGCAACTGCAATACACGCAATGACAAACCTTCGGCCCGTAATTCAGCCAGCACTTGCGGTAGTCCCGCACTTTGTAAAAGGCGTGACCACATGCGGAATTGATCGAACAGTAAAAGATCGTCTTTGAGCGCAAGCAGCGAATGCGGAGTCTGTGTGCCAAACCACGTCAACGAACCACGTCGAACTGTTGCACTATGTGTTGGTCGATCTAATGCTTCAAGAAAAAGTTTCCATTGTTCGGCCGCTTTGCTTTTTAAAACACTGTCGGAGGAACTCGCCACCGCGGGAATGCCAGCGGCGGAGAGGTTCTCGGAAATCTGTCGGCAAACGTCATTGGAATTGGCCAGGATGGCGATATCGGAAGGTTGCACTTTGCGGCTTTTGCCGTCTCGTTCGAGTTCGCCGTTGGCTAATACCTCGGCCACGGTCACCACAATGTCGTGATGAATGAACTCACGAATATCGTCGGCCTTTTTTCTCTCTGCCGGAGGAACTCGCAGTTGTAATGGCGCGCCAACACCTTGCAGACGTGATTGTTGATGATCGGGAGCCGCTACAACTGGTTCGTACGCCACGTTGTCGGAACCAAAAGTAAATCCGGCAAATAGTTTGTTAAGACCCGTAATTAGTGGTGCCGACGAGCGGTAATTAGTTGTGAGTGAAACCACCTGAGCCAATTTTTCATCCGCCGCCAAAGCGAAATTCTTTGCCGTTAAATAGGCGGATAATTCGGCCGAGCGAAACCGATAAATCGATTGTTTGGGATCACCCACCGCCACTACTACCGGTGCCGACTCATCGGAAAGTGGCGCAAGAAAAGCCGTGCGGAAAATATCCCACTGCACTTGATCGGTATCTTGAAATTCGTCAAGAAAAACATAACGAAAACGACGGCGCAATTCGTTGACAACGTTTTTCTCGTGAAGTTGCTCAAGCGTTATCACTAACAGATCATCAAAAGTGCGACGGCGCCGCACAATGCGTCGATGAATAACATCGGTACAACATTGATTGATATAACCCTCAACTTCGAGCATTTGATTGCGGCGCGCTAACGCACTTTCATCGCCGTTGAGAAGTTCTTCGTCGGGAACGTCCAAAATGGCTGACGGCAAACTCAACTGTGTTTTCACTCCCGCGAGAAAACGCGCGTAGGAAAACGAAACTGGGCCTTGTTCTAAAAGTCGAATGTAATGATCAGTGGCTACTTCTTCTATATCGTCATTTAGCGATGTCAGCGAGATACCTTCGGAGCCACCGGCAATAGAACTAACCACACGCGAACAAAATCCGTGGATTGTGGTGATCGACGTTTCATCGAAATCACGCAACGCTGTTTCTAAAAGTCGGATAGTTGTGTCAGCCGGCAGTTGAGAAAGTCGTTGTTGAATTTCATCATCCGCAGCAAAAGAGTTTTCGCGTAACGCCCGTAACGATTGAACGATTTGTTCACGTAATCGACCACGCAACTCGGCAGTTGCCGCTTCAGTAAAGGTGGCGAAACAACATTCGCTGGCAGTGGCTTTTCCTTCGGCCAATGCCAAAACATAAAGACCGGCGAGCGTGTACGTCTTACCGGTACCCGCACTGGCTTCAATCAGCGTGAAGCGCCGTTGCAAAGTTTCGGCGAATGAGAACGGCGCCGTCATCGGGAATCACCTTGGCCGGCATCGCTAAGAAGTTCATCACTCGTAATCGACATTGTTTGTTCCACGGTCGACCAAAGATGATCGGCCCACCAATCCAAGCGTGATCCAGCGGGCGCGTTATCTAAAGGAATGGTGGGCAACTTTGTTAGATCGCTAAAAGACAGATCGAAAAACAAACGATTCCAACGGTCGCTACGTTCGCCATTGCCCTTGTAATCAGCCCATTTTTGTCCCGCCGCTTTTTTTTGGAATCTTGCCAGCGATGTTTTTGGAAAAAGTGGAATGGGCGTTTGTAACGCCGTTTGAAAGACCGAATAGGCGAAAAGAAGAACGCGTTCGGCGGCGTCACGATCGGGAAGAGAAAAAACGCGTTGGCAATAGTCGCCCTTGCCATCGTTGTCGGGTGCAAGACCAATGGTGACGGCACGCCATTTGGTTTCGGGAAAGGCAATGGTTAACGCCGCTAATTGCACCCATTGGGAAAGTTGATCTTTGGGACCAACACGTGAGGGTGAACACGAAAGCAATGTGTTGCCATACAAATTCGCAATGGAACCACTTATGATTTTTTCCGTTGAAGGCAAAAACACACTGACCACCAACGAAGTTTGTGTTTGATTCTCAGTAAATGGTTTAGCCAACGCCGCCAAAACACGAACTTCGTTTTCGACAGTTTCAATGATCGCCGTACCGAGTTGTCCGGGCGGAACGTCACCACGTGCTCGTTTTACTTTTTCCCATTGTGTGAATTGTTCCGGCTCGTAATGGGGAGCAATTTGTTTTTGTAATAACTGCTGGGACAGTTGCCATTTAGCCAATGAATTGACATCGAGATCGACAACATCAGAAAACACCAAACCGAATTCGGAGTCGCCAGAAACTTCTAAGCGTCGACTTTGAAATAACCGCACTGGTTGAGTGACGGCGACGATGAGATCCTCGAGAGAAACTCGCTCGGCACTTTCGCCCTCCGCAAACGGAAATTGCCATTGCTCTGCACCATTGGCTTGATCAGGTTTTGCTGGGTTTCGCTGAGCCTCGGCGGCAGCAAAGGCGCCTTTATCGAAACTCCACGGACCTTCAACACCTAATTCGTTGGGAAGGAATGCTCGCTCCGACCAACCTTGGCGCGGATGCATGACTGTGCAACTTTCGACCGCCGAAGTAGACGTGGGCGATTGAGCAATGGCATTGACCACATCGTGGAGTTCGGCCAAGGCAACGGTGGGCGGCAGTTTGGCGTTGGTACGAACATCGCGGCCGTTCGACAAGATGATGAGTCGATCTTGCGCACTTAACACCGCATCAAGAAGTTGAGCTCGTTGTTCGGAACGTTGATCGCGATCGCCGACACAACGAAAAGCCGAAACGAGATCTTCGGCCGAACTAATTGAAGCCACGTCACTATCGAGGCCAACAACAATGACGATTTTGAATGGCAATCCTCGTAACGCCGTTAACGATGAAAGCGTTACGGCGCCCGTTCCGAAACGAGGCCGACTGCTACTGGCTTCAAGTCGAGTGCGCACAAGACTGGCAAGATCGGCAGGCGGAACAAAGCGATTGGGTTCGTCGCGACCGCGGGCCGCCTCGTCGGTAACGGCATCGAGCGCATCGAGTTGCAATTGCCGTAATGCATCATCGATGGATCGAGACATCCACGCCTGGTCGTTGTCGAGCAAAAACAAACGACTGATTGCCATACGAACGGCTTCGCACCACTGATGAACGGTGCCGTTTACACAAAGATCATCAACACAAAGAGAAAGTTGTAAAAGAAATTCGGAAAAGCGGCCGACAACATCGACGAGTTCACCTTCGATGCCAGGTTCGGGCGGAGTATTGGCTAAACCAAGCGATTGATCGTTATCGGGAAGCGCCGCGCCTAAAAACAAACGTTGAACAGCCTTTTGGAACGTATGCATGGAAACTGAAGGACCAATTCCAAAACGATTGAGATCTTCTTCGTCAATTCCCCACTTCACTGAAAGTTGATCGATCCAAGTTGAAATCACCGCTAAGTCGGAATCGGAAAATGAAAACTTTTGGCGCACCACTTGTTGAGAAAGAAACTTGACTACTTCGGATGCGCGGAAACGACGCTCGGTAAATTCGAAGAGTTGCAATAGAGCATCGACCAAAAAGTTTTCTTGCCGCAAAGTGCGGTCGGCAATTTCGAGCGGAACGGCCGGCAATCCATGTTCGGGATCGCCGGCGAATGTGGCCACGGCTAACGGCGCAATTGATTGAATATCGGGTGTGATGATGGCGATATCACGGGGCGAATAAATGGGCTTTCCGTTTTGTTTTTCGGCCAGTGCATGGAGAGCACAATCGCGCGCCACTTGAATTTGTCGTGCCACTCCATAACAACGATGGAATTGCATGCTTTTATCGTTAGGAGCAAGTTCGATCGTGGGACATTGTTCGAGCGGTAAATCGGCACGAATTCCTTTTTGCAATGTCGACAAAAGCGTTGACGTTTCGTTTTCTGTTTTTTGCTCCACCACTTTTAGAGTTGAAGACGAAAGACCAGTTCCGAACGCAGCATCAACCAAAAGGCCATTAGCTTCGTGCATTGCCCGACCCCAAAGTCGACCCAGTGGATGGCCAATTGGATCGGGAAAGACATCGCTTTGGCGTGCCACCGGCAATGCCAACGGACCTTGTTTTTGTAACGCTTCAGTAATTTTTTGCCAACGAATTGCGGAAGGCGTGGGAGCGTAAATGTAAATCTCACGCTGATAACTAAGTGCAGCCAAAACAGATAAATGAGCCGGCGGCAAACTGGCTAAACCAAAAAGAAAAACCCGTTCGGGAATTTCGTGGTTATCAAAGAGCGACGCTTGTTGATTTGTTTGTGCGCCGAGTTGTTTGGTTGTTTCGATGAAATCAAATAAGACATCGGTGCCGCTTTTGGCTTGGCGCTTTTTCGTGATAGCTCGCCATAGTTGTGGTTGCCATAACAAGTTTTCATCCAGCGGGCCGAATGGACCGACATCGCGACCTTCGGACCAATTTCGCAACATGGCTGGCCGATACATGAGATAGCGATCGAAGAGATCAGCAATGGCACGAGCGCGAATGGCATCGGTTTGTTCACCTTGTTGTTCGCCATAGGCCGAACCGTTAACGAACAACTCATCGAAAATGATCCAAGTGAGCGGGCCGGTTTTCCATTTATCGATTTCGTTATCGCCGAAGGCCCCGACAAATACTTGACTTGGAAAACCAAATCGCAGATTGGCCGCTACCCCGCCATGACCTTCTTGTGCGCCAAGATGATGTGCCAGTTGGGTGGTTGTCCACGCCCGCACACCGGCGCCGGGAACAATGATGAGATCGGATGCGAAAACATCACCGTTATGTGGCGCGGAGAGTTGTTCAGCCAATTGCTGAACAAGCACATCAAGCGATTCTCCGACGACAAGGTGCAATGCCACCCTGTAACCCTAGGACGGGTCTATGACATCGGAGCGGGCTATTGCTGGCGTAATGAGAAGACTGCGCCTTTGGGGTCAGTGGCCAAAAACATCTTTCCGAAGGGCGTGGTTTCCACCTCGGTGATGGCGTTGCCACCCAGTTCGATCACT
>JBEGMF010000073.1:0-6458 GCA_041183205.1 Actinomycetota bacterium
CAACACCAATAGTTATTGGTGAAAGTCGGTACCCAACAATCGCAGCTCGGTGAGAATGAACGGCGGTCTCACCGAGCTGCTCCATTTTTGCGACGAAACTTTTAACGAGTGGGATCAAAGAATGGTCGATCGCCGTCAATTTCTAAACGGCGAATCACACGCACTTGCGGCCAATGATCGGCAGCGGCGCGATGAAGAGTTGAGCGTTCATCCCAAATAGCAAGGTCGCCTTTCGACCAATGCCAACGACAATGCAATGCCGACTCCTTGACATGCTCATCGAGAAATTCCATCAGCGCATCGCTCTCGGCGCGAGTTAACTGTTCAAAGTGGCTCATGAAAATGCGTGAAAGAAAGAGCGCACGCTTACCGGTTTCCGGATGAGTGCGCACTAAAGGATGCGAAACAGGCGGATAGTCGCGCGCTAACGCTTCAAGAATTTCATCACGACCAATCGTTGCCTTCTCAGCGACGCGGCGTGCAAAACCGTCATAGGAATGAATTGCAGTAAGTCCACAACAAAATTCTTGCATCGCTGGTGAAAGCGCCTCATAGGCCTTTGTTGCCGATGCCCACAATGTGTCGCCGCCAACTTCCGACGGTTGTTCCATATGTAAAAGCGCAACTTTCGGCGGAGTCGCAATCCAGGTGACGTCGGTATGCCAAGTGTCAGCCGCGTTGGGGCTATCCGGTCCATCAGCCAACATCGTCATTTTCGGCTCAGTCGCACCCAAGATGCGCGCCACTGGGAAAATGCTTGGCGTGCCGAATCGACGACCAAGCGCAAAATGTTCCTCTTCGCTTAAATCAACTTCGCGAAAAAAGATGACTTCGTGTTCAAGTAGTGCTTCATAAAGCGAATCGAAATCGAGATTGGGATCGCGAAGATCAACGTCTTCGATTACCGCTCCTAATGCGCCGGTTACTGGAACTGCCTTCATTGCCTGCCCCCTTGCTTGCCACCGAAATTAGTCCAAGGTCTTTTCACGTGAGAGCCGAACTGGGTTTGCGAATCAAATAAACAACCGTAAATCGCTCACTCCCCAATGATTGTTGGCAGTCGGAACGATTTTGGGTTCTGTCGGTCAGATAGTCTCAATTTGTGCGGGCTGCATCATTATTTATCGGGCTTTTCCTCACTGTTGGGGTGACAATTGCCGCTATCGCATCAATGGTGGTGCCACGTGCAACCCGTCGCGGGCTTGCCCATCTCGTCACTACATCAGTTTTTGCGGTGATGCGCTTGCCACTGCGCATTCGACTTTCCTATCGGACTCAAGATCGCTGGCTTCGACTTGCCGCTCCAATTTCGGTATTGATTCAACTTGCCGTTTTTGTGTTCTTGGTGATCATGGGCGTTTCGCTCATCATTTACGGTCAATACGACCTGACGTGGAAACAATCGGCGTGGCAAGCAGCAGCAACGGTGACCACGCTCGGCACAACCGAAGCCGTCAATTGGTCATCGGCGATGAGCGCAGCAATTGGCGCATTTCTTGGATTAGTGATCATTGCGGTATTCATGGGATACCTCGTTGGTTTGTACAGCGCATACGTTGCTCGCGAAAGTTTGGTGGCTCGCTTTTCACAACTCGCTGGCGAACCCGCATGGGGGCCGATGTTTTTAGCGAGAAGTCAAATAGTTTCCGGCGATCCCAGCGCTTCGCTTGATCCTGATGGATGGACCGACTGGATGTGCGATCTTCGTATCGGACAGCAAGCAAGTCCGGTTCTTGCGCATTTTCGTTCACCGGATCCCATGCGCCATTGGACCGTCACCATGCTCGCCATGCTTGATGCAACGTCGCTTTGTCTTTCCCTCGACAAAGTTCCTTCACGCGGCTCAGCAATATGTTGTATCGCTGAAGGAACAGTCACGCTCGGTGTCCTCAACGAGAAAAAACTTTCTGAAGAAAGAAAAAATCTCGCAATCGAAGAATCGTTGCTCGACATTCTTGATGGCAAATACCAGAACACTGCGAGTTTGTTGAGCGACAACGATTGGCAATTAGCGGTAACACTTCTTACTGAAACCGGCGTAGCGACAAGCGAGCAACTCGCCGAAGCGCGGCCCAAGTTCGAAGCAATGCGATCGCTTTATATAAATGACGCCACCCAGATTGCCCAGGCGCTTCATAGTGTGCGTGCGCCGTGGTCGGGACCGCGTTCAATTCCCGGATCGGAATTTGTGCCCGATATGCCAACTCGCCGAAACCGCAGCTAGGAGAAGGAATGAACGCAACCGTGATTGCTGCGAACGCACAAGTTGATCTTCCCAGCCTTCCGATGTGGCTCGTTGTAGCGGCGATGAGTTTGAACTGCATGTTTGGTGCTGCCCTTGCACGCAGTCGATCAGTTCCTATTTTTGGAACAATCCTGGCGGGCGTCTTAGTCGGGCTGGGCGGAGGAATTTTTCGCGACATGATGCTCGGTACCGAGCCGGTCGCTATCGCCGAATGGCCGTTTCTCCCGTTTGGAATTGCATTGGCAATCGTCGGTGGTTTTGCCTACGAGATCATGGGCAAATTTCCGAAGGTGATGTTGGCTGTTAACGCACTTGTCCTAGGAACGCTTGTGTCGATCGGAGCGCAACGATCACTTTCGTTTGAAGTGCCGTGGATCTCCGCGATTTTCCTCGGCATTATTACTGCGTCATTTGGTGGACTACTCGCCGACAACATGGCCGGCCAAACCGCAACCATTGCAAAACAAGCGCATTGGGTTGGCTCCGCTCTCGCGGTTGGGTCAGTCACTTTTGTTTTGGTATCGCAAGTTGTTGCATTCCCCGTTGCCGTTGCACTTTGTGTTGCCGCGACGGCATCGCTTCGTTTCTTTAGTCAATTATTGAACTGGCCATCACCTTCGTGGCCGGGCGAATTGCGCGGAAATAGTTCGACACATTCGGAGGCAGGTCGGTAATGGCGCGTCCAACATCACCATTTAAAGTTGCGGCCGTTGAGTTCAACCCAGAAATTTTCGAGTTCGATCGAAACCTTGTACGAGCCTGCGAAGTAATTCAAGAAGCAGCAACTGCGGGCGCTCGCCTCGTTGTTCTTCCTGAGGCCGCGTTGTCTGGCTATATATATAGAGACCTCGAACAATTACGCCCGTACCTTGATGAAGTTCCAGGGCGTGCGACCGATGCCATTGCAGAAATCACCGCTGATCACCACTGTTATGTTGCGATTGGTATTTCGGAAATCGATAAAGCAACAGGACTTACCTACAACACCGGTGCGTTAATCGGTCCGGATGGATATATCGGCAAATATCGCAAGAACGGGCTTAATCCTTCCGATATTGCATGGTTTGTTCCTGGCAACACTGGCTATCCAGTTTTCGAAACCGAACTCGGCAACATTTGCATGATCATTTGTTACGACGACACGTATTGGGAACCAGCGCGACTTCCTGCAATTAAAGGCGCCGATCTCATTGCCTATATCTGTTCATCTGACCGAGTAGTTCCGCACGGCGATGAAACTCCGCCGGGAACTCATTCAACGATTGCTGCGGTGCAACAACTTTGCGCGTGGAACGGTTTAGCCATGGTTGCTGCCGATCGGAATAACGCCGAAACAAATCCCACAACCGGCATCACCGTGACCTATGGAGGAAGCGCGTCGATCTGGCAGGCAAATGGTGAGCGAATTGCTCATGCGCCGGCAACTGATCGAAATCTCACCGCCGCCAATCCCGGAACAATCCTTTATGCCGAAATCGATCCGGCGCTTTATGACAACGACCAGAAGAAGACATTGGATCGGCGTCGCCCAGATCTTTATGGCCCGTTGACATTTTTCCGTGCACCCAGTGACCCCATTGCCACCACTCAAGGCACTGATGTTGTGTGCAGTGCATTGCAATATGAAATCCGCGATGGCGACTTCGACGGCAATCTCGAACGCGCCGATGCATTGATTCGTGAAATAGAAAATGCGCCGCGAGCCGACGGGCTGATTGTGCTGCCTGCATTTTCATTTAGTGGAATTCCGCCCACTAGCGAAAAGGCACATGAATTCGCTGAGGGCGAAATCGGTCGTTCCGTACAAATTGCGAGCGATTTCGCGACTCGCAGCGGACGACATGTTGTTTTTAGCCATATCGAAAAAGATGCTGATCAACTTTTCCATCGCGTCGTCTTAGTTGAACCCGGCGGAACCATTGTTGGCTCCTATCGACAAACACATCTTGATCCGTCAATGGATTGGGCAACGCCTGGAGCGGACCTTCCGGTGTTTACAACATCAATCGGAAGAATTGGCCTACTTAGTTGTGAAGATGCGCGCTTTCCTGAAGCAAGTGGAGTGCTAGCCGTTCGCCGTGCCGATCTCATCGCCATTCCCACGCGCTGGCAAGGAACATACGGCGGATGGCTTCATGATGCTGCTGGTTTATTTGCGCATCGTTACCCCACCAACACAATGGCGCACTGGTACGCAGTGGCGAAAACATCGCAGGCCTACACAATTGTCGCCAACAGTGTTAGTGGTGGAATGCAAGGTTCGAGTGGAATTTTCACGATCGATCCAGTGGACTCGGATGAACCACCGGTTGTTGGATCAATTGATCAAACCGAAATTGTTTCCATGAGTTTCCGCACGTTGGCGGAACCAACGTCATGGATGAACCAAGAACGCCTAGTTGGTGGCCGTCGTGCCGATCTCGCAGTTCCCGTTGCGTTAGATCCCTCATCGTCAGAATTTTTGCAATGGCGCAATTCCTCTGGTTACAACATGGGAAGTTGGACGGCTTACCAGCAATAAGTGCAGCGCCAGCGCACGCCGAGAGTGGTCAACTAGCGTTTATTGCAATTACTGCGATCACAAAGGCAGGCAAACCATGAATGCTCCAGCCGAAAGCCGCTATTTAATAGACAACTTCGCGCCGGTAACCGAGGAGATCACGGCGTTTGATCTTCCAGTCATTGGCGAATTGCCCGCGGAATTAAATGGTCGTTATCTGCGTAATGGTCCTAACCCAATTAGTGAAGTTGATCCGGCAACACACCATTGGTTTCTTGGCGATGGCATGGTGCATGGCATTCGACTGCGCGAAGGAAAAGCGGAGTGGTATCGCAACCGTTATGTCGGTTCGACCAATGTGAGTAGGCGGCGCGGCGAGCCCGATATTGCCGGACGCAATTGGAATTCATCTCCAACAGGGCCGAACACCAATGTTGGCGGTTTCGCTGGCACAACGTGGGCGATGGTGGAAGCCGGCGGTTGTCCGGTGGAACTTTCCTATGAACTCGAAACAATTGGTCGCAACGATTTTTACGGCACATTGCCCGGCGCCTTTACCGCTCATCCCAAATTCGATCCCGTCACCGGCGAAATGCACGCAATGACGTATGCGTGGGCGGAGTGGCTTGATCACATTCAATATGTGCGCGTTGGTGCTGATGGAAAAGTGAATCGCACAGTTGATATCCCGTTACCGGGAATGTCGATGGTGCATGACATGTCGATTACCGATCGTTATGTCGTTGTTTACGACCAGCCGGTGTTAGTTGATCTTGAACTTGCGTTAAAGGGCGGGCGCTTTCCGTTCCGTTGGTATGACGATTACGGAAATCGTGTTGGGCTCATGCCCCGTGAAGGCAACGCCGGCGACATTGTTTGGATTGATGTGCCGGTTGGTTATGTGTTTCATCCGATGAATGCCTATGACGCTCCCGATGGCAATGTTGTTCTTGATGTGTGTTTTTACGATCGCATGATGCGTGACGATTTGAACGGTCCGTTTGGTGATTCTCTGCCTCGACTTGTGCGCTGGGAAATAAACCCGACGCATCGCAGTGTTTCGGTGACGGAAATTGATGAAAACGTGAACGAATTCCCGCGTCACCGTGGTTCGCTTTCCGGTAAGCCGTATCGCTATGGCTATTGCGCGCAGGTGGATCCCGATTCAATGCATTGGCCCACCGTGAAACACGATTTATTAACGGGCAAGCGTGAAGTGTTTGATCATGGTGCCGGCCGTGCTGCTGGTGAGCCAGTGTTTATTGGTCGTGCGGGCAGCGTTGAAGAAGATGACGGCTGGCTTGTCACCTTTGTGCACGATGGAAACAATGATTCAGCGGAGTTTGTTGTTATGGATGCGCAAGATTTTGCGCGGGGTTACGTTGCTCAGGTGAAACTGCCACAGCGAATTCCATTTGGATTTCATGGCAACTGGGTGCGCGACGCTGAGTGATTAGCGGGTTCGCAGGAATCCAATTAGCCAGTCGGATAAGTCGTGGATTCCTACTCCTTGAAGTTTGAAGGCTCTTCGTCGCACCAAAAATTATCTCTAAAAATTATCATCGGTGACGTAGTACCTCCATCTATCAAACGCTCGGTCAAAGTGATGAAATGAGGACTTAAATCAACGAATTCAGCAAAAATTTGTTTGCAAAGATGAATAAAAACTGCTCGATCTTGAATAGCCTCGTTGACGGTGACTAGCGCCAAGAC
>JBEGMF010000074.1:0-11405 GCA_041183205.1 Actinomycetota bacterium
TGCGCGCGCAGCCATAGAAAAGACATCGGCGCGACTTACACCGAACACAACTAAATCAGCCTTGATCATCAGCCGTTGGGACCGTCCACTGCGCAGTATGGAATTCGCCGGCTTACTTGGCCCCAGTGAATTCGACCAAATATTCCTTGCCGGACCTCTCTACCGCGTACTTCGCCATCATTTGCATAAAGCCGGATGGCCAAAAGAAAAAATCCATGCATTTCGCTGGATCGATGTCCGCTCGCGCAACTCTGCTCTGCGACGTTTGTCAAAGCAATCCGATGGCGAGAGCAAAATTGCCATCTTTGAATTGGCCAATATCGAACCGGCGATTTCGCTGCGGTTAGCCCGACTCCTCAAACCGTATTCACTCGCCGATGGCAATGATTTCGGATCAAACCGAACGAAACGAGTAGCCCAATGATTGAAATCGAATTAAGTCGTTTTATTTTGGTTATCTCTGTCGTTGTCGTCATTATCGAGTACTACCGCACTCATCGTGTGACCGGCGGTTCACTCACACCGGGTTATCTCTCCATACTTATTTTGGGCCAGGAATGGTCACTGCTGGTCTCAGTTGGCATTTTTACGCTCATTACTTTTTTGATTATGCGCTTGTTCGTCATGCGCTGGTTTTTATTGACCAAGCCATGGGTGTATGGCACGGGAGTCTTAGTTTCAGTCGTCGCCCACTCATTTCTCAACATCACGGATTCATTAGTGACGTTGCCAAATGCATTTGGTCTCGTGCTCATTGCCGGACTTTTCGTAACTCCCGGACTCATTGCCTACGACCTCACCGCGCAGGGCATTCGCAAGACAACGACCGAGATCGTCATCATTACGGCAGTGGTCTGCGTTATCTGCTTACCGTTTGCTCTCACCGACGCCCTTCCCGATACACCAATTGGCAATTTCACTGGGCGCATCGAACCTGATTGGTGGTGGATAGCGGTCTCCGCCGCCGTCATCAGCGTTCTCGCATTGCGCATGGCGCGGGGCTTAGCGACTGCCGGTTATATCGGTGCAGTGTTTTTAGTTGAGGTTGCCTTTTGGGATTCGCTTTTACTTCTCCTACTTTGCGTCATTGCAGCGAGACTGATTGCATTCGTTTCTCTCCAGCGATTCATCCTTACGCCGCGACAAAAGTTTCAATTCTCATTTCTTATTGGCGCCATCGTGACTTGGACCGTTATTTATTGGGGTAACGAGTGGGGCTGGGACGCCGCCAGTCGCCTTGATGCATTCACCCTGGAACCTCTTGTTATCGCTGGCCTTTTAGTTTCCGACCTTGGTCGGAACAGCATCTGGCGCACGATCCTCGGAGTCGGATCCGCAGTGGCCTTTGTTGTTGTTCAACTTCTGGCCGTTTCGGTGAATCCCTGGGTTGGCGCGGCAACGGCCGTTGTCCTTTTCGGCATTGTCTTACTCCTCGCCCGCGATGCACTCACAAAACTTTTTGCTTCGGTTGGACTGGCGGTAGACGAGGGCAAACTTTGGCGGCCAAACCCTTCCCCAGCATCGCCGTCATAACGATCTCCGATAACAGTTTCGGATCACGACGTCTGCCATTGCGAAAAGACAACGAATCGATTGGCGGCTACTGTTTGCCCCACTTATCTCTGAGGGGGAGACATGATCCGACTAAGCGTTTTTTATCCGAAGACCGAAGGCGCAAGTTTCGACCACGACTACTACCGCAATTCACATGTCCCGTTGGCGATGGCCACGTGGGGCGTCAGCAACGCTGAAATCGACAAGGGTGTAGACGGCCCTTATGAAGCGGCCGTGCATTTCACTTTCGAATCAATGGAAGCATTGGGCGCCGTGATGGCCAATCCCGAAACCGCAAAAGTTCAGGCCGATCTCCCGAACTACACGACCATCGCTCCCGTTCTGCAAATCAGCGAAATCGTTTAATTCTTTGTGATTGAACAATCGATCAAACGCTGCCTCGGGCAGATGATCAAAGGCGTGCAAATTGTTGCCGCCACCCACGACGGAGTAACCCGCGCCTATACATCGCATTGGGTTACCCAAGTTTCATTTGAAGAACCGATCGTGATGGCATCGATTTCGCCGAAGCACGACACTTGGCCGCTCATTCAGCAGAGTGGAAAGTTTTGTGTTTCGCTCTTGGCTGCCGATCAAATTGCTGAAGGTCAATACTTCAGTTATCCGGGACGAAAGTTTCGCTATATCGCTCCGGAATACATCGAGTTGATCGACGGAAATCCCGTTGTGCCAAATTCAATTGCGTGGTTTAGTTGCGATGTTTTCGAACAAGTAACGATGTCCGACCACCAACTGGTGTTTGGGCGAATCACTTCGTACGGCGAAGGACGTCTAAAAGAGCCGCCCTTGTTGTATTCCAGTCGGCATGGTTGGCGAATAACGGGCGACAAAGCGCGTGAACCCGGAGTGTCAATTCGCGATCAGTTATTACAACGCCTAAGCGAAGCCGGTTTCAGTGACGATCCCGAAGACACTGACGAGTAATCAATATCGATTTATTGGCAACGATTAATTTGCCAGCGTGCCGGCGTAGATTTGCCAAGCCAGCGCGCTTTTCGCCACCAGACTTAAGACGATGTACACCTTTTCACCGTAGAGGTAGTCGGCAAACTTTCCCTTCTTGCGATATTGCAACCATTGATTGAGAGCAAAACAGTTGAAGAGGGCAAAAAGCGAAATGACGATGCCGTAGACAAACACCGGCACACCATCCGGATTGGCCGGAACACCGTTAATCATGGTGTTATCAGTTGCCGAAGTGATGAGCCCGATGAGAATGGCGATCCAAGGCACAATGCCGGCGATGCATCCCAAAATAAATGGCCACCAATCAACATCTTCCTTTTGTTGATTGACTCGCTCCATCAAATAGCCAAAGAAAATCATGGATGCGTTGACGCCAAAAATTCCAATTAATGCGTAGAGATTGTTGATTCCGTTCAGAAGACAAATAAGCAGAATCATTAGTGATGCACTGATTGAGTATTCGACCCAACGCGCCACATTTATTCCGCGCAACAAGTTGCGCTCGTACCAAGCCTTCACCGGACCAAGAGACATCAATAGATGATCAGCGGCCGCCAAGAAAAGAAACGCCGCAATAACTGGCGCAAATCCAAAATCAAAAAAAGTCTTTGAAACTGATAACGAGCCTTCAGCGCCCGGCGGACCAGTTTGCACCGTAGCGACAATCGGAATTGCGAATGCCGAACTAATAAGAAGAATCACAATTCCTTGAACTAGGTGCAGTGCACCGACGCCAAGATTCCAAATGCGAAGATTCGCTAAACGCCCGTTTGCTTGCATGAGATAATTCTAGTGTTGCGACGCGTTAATTGGCCGATAGCGTGCTGCCCATGTCTGATGGCGGATCCCCCTTAACAACGCAGTCCGAAAATTCAACTTCATCGCAATTGTTTTCTTGGAAACGATTTGTCGTAATCGCATTGATTGGCATTATTCCCATTGCAATTTTCTTGCAATTACCCATGGGAACTTGGGACCAATTTGATCAACTTCCCATTCATCCATTGGTCGTCCATTTCACTGTTGTGGCCATGCCCGTTGCCGCCATTTGGCTGATCATCGCCGCCATCAAACCAAAAGTGGCGCAAAAATCGCTTCTCTATTTGTGGGCCCTCGTGGTGTTCATCACTTTAAGTTTGATTGTGGCGAAATCTTCCGGCGATTCGCTCTCGGCCGCTTTGGGCTATCCCCAAGAACATGCTGATGCCGGCAATTTATTGCTGACCCTGTCGTATGTCTTAGCAGTTCTAGTGCTGGGACTTGTCTTCCTTACGTTTGTTTGGCGACAAAATAAAATTGAAAATGTTCTGCGCATCGTCTGCGGCGTTTTTGCTCTCGTGCTAATTCCCATGACGTATATCGCTGGCCATACTGGCGCCGAGGCTGTTTGGAAAGAACCATTAGCGGAAGCAGAGAAGCCAATTAGCGATGGCGTCGCTGTAATTACTTTTGCCGAAGTGCAACGACATAATTCCGTCAACGACTGTTGGACGGTTGTCGATCAAAACGTTTACGACGTAACGACATTTGTGCAACGTCATCCTGCCGGACCAGGAGACATCATCGGAATGTGCGGAACGAATGCCAGCGATGATTTCCTCGGTCAACATAAAGGTCAAGCAGAGCCCGAAAAATGGCTCGAAACCTTAAAGGTCGGAAAACTGCAGGGCTAACGATCGCTTTTCCGCAGCCCGCCGTAGAGCGATCGCTGCACAAAAACACCGAAAAGAAAAGGCTTCGCGAACCAATACGGAATCCGGAAATACTTTCCGTTTGGTTGCACAACCGTGAGTCCCTCTGGTTGTAAACCGAGAATCGAACCCCACCGATATGGTGCGGGCTTGTACTTCTGCAACTTCCGAGGATTGCTGTTGGCCACGGCATTAATGTTGGCGACAACAACTCGATGGCCCCAATTGCGCGCCGAACTGCGTAGAGGATCGCTGGCCGCAACATCGCCAACAGCAAATACATTGGGATGATTCGGAACACGCAAATTCTCATCGACAAGAACAAAACCATCGTCATCCAAAATTGCACTGGGTAAGAACGAACTAAACGGTCGTACATTTCCCACGGCCCATAAAACAAGATCAGCAGTGAACGAATCCTGACCAGTACTCCACTTAATTGGATCGCTGGTTAAAGAATTGGCCTGGAAACCTTCAGGAAGATCCGCTCGATGATTGGGATGGACAATGACGCCATCAGTTGTTAGTTGGCGCACGCACCAACGTCGCACTCTCGGATGAAATTCCGGTAACGGTTCATCACCTGAATGGAATAGATGAACTTCAACTTTTTTCGTGCGCGCAAGATTGTCAGCAACACTTATACCCGTGGCACCGCCACCGACGATGGCAACTTTTTTCGCACTGGCTAATTGCTGAGTGACAGAGTCAATCGACAGTTGAATGTCGCGTTCACCCTGCACGGCATCGGTTCGCCAAAATCCATTGGCCACACCGGTCGCAATGATGAAGTAGTCATAAGAAATCGCCCGTTCGCCGCCGTCAGCCAAGTCGACAACAACCTGATTACTTTCAAGGTCAGCCGTACGTACTTTTCCATGCACGACGTCAACAGCATCTAGGCGTTTAAAGCGTCGCAATGGAATGAGATAGGTCTTTTTCCACCGGGGTAAATCAGTCAAGCGAGTGCCGAGTTCCTGACCGCTCACTAACGAAGTGCGGGTGCTAATCGCCACCACATTGAATTTTTTCGAAAGACGAGTTGCAATCATGACGCCGGTATCACCCAGTCCGGCGATCACTACAGTTGGCTTACTCACCCTTCATCCCCTCTCCGCTTTGTCGGCCAAGTTTGGCACGGATATCGAACATTGTTCTTTTCCAGCGCGTTTTGATTGCCGAGGACCAAATGCGGGATAAGAATGACGGATTATGGGGGAAACAACAAAGGCAGTTCGTCAACGTCGCGTCGCCATTATTGGTGCTGGTCCAGCAGGAATTTGCACGGGCTATTACTTGCGCCAAGCCGGTTATACCGACTTCACAATTTACGAAAAAGACGGCGAAGTTGGCGGAACATGGCAACGCAACCGCTATCCCGGGCTGGCTTGCGATGTGTGGAGCCACGTTTTTTGCTTCACGTTCGCACTCAACCCTCATTGGTCGCGCACCTATGCAACACAGCCTGAAATCTTGGCCTATATCAAGCGCACAGTCGATGAACTCGAACTTTGGCCCCATATTCGTTTGAACACCGGCATCAACGAAGCCCGTTGGAATGATGATCTCGGTGTATGGAACTTAGTGACAAGCACTGGTGAAACCATTGAGGCCGACATCGTGATTAGCGGTCAGGGAATGTTTGGTGAAAAGAAATTGCCTGAAATTGACGGTCGAGAAACATTCCGCGGACACGCAATGCATACCGCTGACTGGAATGAAAGTGTTCAACTTGAAGGTCGCAATGTTGCGGTAATCGGCAGTGCTGCCAGTGCTGTGCAATGCATTCCCGAGATCGCCAAAGTCGCTAAACAACTTTATGTCTTTCAGCGCTCAGCTAACTGGGTGCTTCCCAAAGACGACGAGCCTTATTCACCCGAACAACTCGAAACATTTGCGAACGATCCAACAGCGCTTCAGGAATATCACGACGGCATCATGATGTTTCTGTTGCCAAGCGCACCGTTTTCAAATCCGGAAATCAATGGTGCTGCTGAATGGATTGCAGCAGAAGCGATTCAAGTAGTGAATGATCCCGAAGTACGCCGCAAACTCACACCCGATACTCCCTGGGGTTGCATGCGTCCCTTATTTTCCAACGACTACTACCCCACGTTTAACCGTGACAATGTCGAATTAGTTACCGACCCAATTGCCCGCATAGTTCCGGATGGAATCGAAACTGCCGATGGGCAAACGCGTGACATCGATGTCATTGTTTTTGCCACCGGTTTCGTGGTGGACAAATTCGCGGCCCGCATTCCCGTCTGGGGCCGCAATGGACTCAAGTTGAGCGATGCTTGGCATGACGGCGCGCAGGCCTATTACGGCGTTACCACCACCGGATTTCCAAATTTCTTCATGCTCTATGGCCCCAATACCAATCAGGGTTCGCTTATTCCAATGATCGAATCAGAATCGGAATACGCGGTTCGGCTCATGCTGGCTATGGACGAGGCTGGGGTCGATTGGATTGATGTCAAGCAATCTGTAATGGATGCCTATAACGAAGAATTGCAAAGCGATATCGACAAAGTCGAAGTATGGAAGGGCGGATGCACCCACTACTACTTGAGTGAGTCCGGCCGAGTAGTGACGCAATATCCCTATTCGATGGAGCACTATCGAAACTGTGTTTCCACCATTGATCTCGACGAGTTTGAGACTGGACTTCGCTCCAACTAGGTGCGGGTTCGCTTCAACTTTGACCACGCGACATGAAATGGCCGTAACGCGCGCATGGTGAGTCGTTGATTCATCTGTGCAATTTCATTGGTAAGCGCCTGGTTCTCAGCCTGCAACAATGTCAATTGCTCGTGTAATTCATCATTGCCCGACTCGACAACTTGCTCATCAACTTTCTTGGTCCAGACCATGGAGAAATATTCATCAGGCAATGCCGGCTGGTAGCCCAATTTTTCCCATTGCAGTAGACCACGCATAATTTTGTCCCAGGCCATGATCGAGGCCAACGCATAAGAAAGTGATCCATCACTTTTCGGATCAAAAACTCGGGAAAATGTTTCCTGTGCTTGCGCGATGACATCAGTAAATGAAAACTCTGTCGTCGATTGCTCATAGACATCGGTGAGCGCATAGTGCAGTTGCTTCTGCATGAATTCAGCGAGCGAGTTGTAGTTGTGATGGTAAATATGAACGCCATTTGAAAAGTCAACTAATTCATGGTGATAGCGATCATCGATGAATAAAGGCATGACATGGTGTCCCGTTTGATAACGCACTTGACCGGTGCGGAAAATCCGAAATTGGTAGTCAGGATAAAAACTCGAACCCTGCATGAACCGATCAACGATGAAATTTCGCCGCGGCAACAAATAACCACCTAGCGACTCGTCCATCACAGAGACCAGTCGACGAATTTCATCTTCGGCATCGAGCGCCAGATATTCATCAGAGTCCAAAACCATTGTCCAGGAATAACTGGCTAGAGGTAGAAATTCGTTTCGTAACGCATCAGTAAAAAACTCATGTTGAGTGGAAATAACTCGGCAGCCGGCAGCCTCGGCCATTGCAACCGATTCATCATCACTTTGGCAGTCAACGATGATCCGCTCATCAAACCAAGATGTACTTTCCAATAACTTCGGCAATGTCGCTGACGAATTACGGGTGTGAACGATGAGTGAAATCCCATCGGGTTTCATAGTTCGTCTCGATTGCCGTCGATTTGGAATCGTCCTCGCCAATTGGCCATGAAAACCATCCGAGATTGATTGATCCTCTTCATTGACGTTTCGTTATATGAGGTGTTGGCGAAATGAATGGAATCGATTTCCTGCGCACAGGCGATGGTTGCGCCCAGTTGCTTTGCCCGCAAACAGAAATCGATGTCTTCATACCCAAACGAATAATCCTCGGAAAAGCCGTCCAACGTTGAGAAAAGATCGCGCTTTACCAAAAAAACTGCGCCCGTTACGGCTTGCAATTCTCTCGGTGTACGCGGAACGAGACTGGTATGAATTTTGTTGCATGTGTGATACGGACCGCGATCGCCATCATCGAATAGAACACCGCAATGTTGAATAGTGCTATCGGCGAAAACCAATCGCATTCCCGTGATCCCCGCTTGAAAGTCCCGTTGACAACTTAAGAGGTCAACCAAACTGTCCTCATGCAAAAGAACATCGTTATTGAGAAATAAGTAAAAATCTGCATCGCCATTACGGGTCGCCCCCAAATTGCAGGCTTTCGAAAATGAGGCCTGTCGATCCAACCGAGCAATATCAATGGCTAAATCATTTGGAAAAAACTCGCGTTGAAATACAAAAGGTGAAGCGTTATCAAGAAGCGTCACCGAAGCCGTAACTGATGGAGTTTTCTGCAACGCCCGCTCTAACGTCAGCAAACAGGCGCGCGTCAATGCCTCGAGTCCGAGGCAAGGAATGACGACATGAAGATTGATTGACGTCACCTAATTCTCCGCACACTTCTTCGCATATGTATCGCTAATGCTCTCGATACACGCAAAAGACCGGCAAAGAGCGACCCATACATATTGCGGGCAAATTGAATTCGCGCATCGGCAAGCAGTTTCTCTCGCTCCTCTGGGGTGATCGAAGAACCAAGTGATGACAAATGAGAAACCACCGCCGGCAATGCCTGCGCTGAAATCCCAGACTGGGAGGCTCGGTATCCAAAGTCCACATCTTCCATATAAAGGAAGTAGTCCTCATTGAATCCGTTGAGTTTCTCAAAATCAGTGGCGGTCACAAACAGACAAGCTGCGATCGGCCATTGCCAACTGCGATCGTGCGAACGTTTTTCGATGATGTTTCCAACAATCGGCAGTCGCACTTGCGAAACCACGTCGCGGAAAAGTTTGAGTCGGGTGTAACCAAATTGCACTCCATTCGCCGTGGATCCGTCGCCATGAACGAAGTTCGGAACCAACATTTTTCCGGGCGAAATCTCCTCGACGGCCAAACGGGTGGCATGCAAAGTCAACAACGCGTCGGGATTGAGAAAACAAAGTGTTTCGTGGGACGCCAGACCTGCACCTTGATTAGCGGCCTGAGCAAAGCCCAAATTTTCCGCATTGCGGACAACTTTGACTTCTAATCGCTCAGCGATATCTGCCGAATCATCAGCGGAGTTGTTATCAACCACAATGATTTCGCCGTTTGGAAAGCGCTGCAATAGCCGCAAGCAATCGCCGAGTACAGCGGCGGAGTTATACGTCACAACGATGAAACTGATACGTGTTTCCGTCAACGTTCGCTGATAGATGCCCGTCCACGCTTCATGTAAGTCAAGAGGAAGTGTTTCCGGCGGACCATAAGTGAAATTACTGAAATGCAGGATCCGCGCGTTGGGATGAGGGAATTCCTCGTCCCAAAGCCAACAATGATTCCAGTCGGGCGGTAATTCGGCGCATACATTGCGATGCACGACATTGCACCACACTTGTAGAAATTCTTGGTCTGCGATCATGCGCCCAGCAAACGGTTCACGATGGTGTTCAATGAAATACTGATCATTAATCCAATAAAGAAATCGTTCTAATTCGGCCCGACGAAAAACAACAACGCCACTGTTGTAATGACGAAACTCTTCTAACGACGGCGGTCGCAAGTCTGGTGTAAGGGCCAACTTGGCATTGTTCAAAAAGTGCTCATAAAAGAATTCACGGTCATGATCGGTTCCGATAATGACCGATTGTTCGATCATGGCTATTTCTTTATCGCCAAGTGCAGCCTCGACATCGACTTCACTTATGGGATTCACAATCACTGCATCGACATCAAGATGAATAATGAGTTCATGATTTCCACCCTCAAGACATTTCTGCCATGAAGTGAATTTCGCTAAGTACGGATCGGACTGACGAGTGAAATGAGTAAACGTTTCGTACGTAACGACACGTGGATGCTCAGGAATCTCACTCGCCGTGTGCTGATCACAGGTAACAAAAACGTCAAACGAGGTGTGTTCGAGAACGGAAAGGATCGTCTCGCGCGCGCACTTCCCATAGACCGGCGACCCGAACGCCGAAATAGCCACCACCGCTGACACATCATCATTGTTGCCTGTCAGTAATCACTCACACTAGAAACGCCGATGTCGGGTCAAAATCCCATGTCAGGCCTCTAATTCTTCAGCGCAAACGGTCGCTTTCCGACCTAATGTTTTGGCCATGGGCGGGAGCATGGTCGATATTGACCTCACCGATCTCGATTTATTCGCCAACGGCTTTCCTCACCATGTCTTTGCCCTGCATCGCCAAAGCGCGCCGGTGTATTGGCATGAACCAACTGAGCACACACCTGATGGTGAAGGTTTTTGGTCAGTTGCCACGCATAAAGAAGTCATGCATGTCTTGCATGAGCCCAAGAGCTACTCATCGGAAACGGGCGGTAATCGCCCTTACGGCGGAACTCTTCTTCAAGACATTCCCGTCGCTGGTCATGTCTTGAACATGATGGATGATCCCCGCCACTTTCGCATTCGACGATTAGTTAGTTCCGGCCTAACGCCAAGAATGGTTAGCGAACTCGAATCCGAATTTCGTAAGCGCACACAAGTTGTACTTGAACAACTTGAACCTGGCGTGGAACTTGACTTCCTCGTTGACATCGCCGCCGACCTGCCGATGCAAATGATTTGTCTTTTGTTAGGTGTGCCCGAAGAAGAACGCCATTGGATGTTTCGCGCGGTTGAACCCGGCTTTGATTTTCGTGAAGGTCGCAAAGCCTGGGAACTCGACGACGACACCAACGATTTACGGGAACGAATGACAACTTTTGGCAATCAATTAATTGCGGAAAAAAGAAAAAACCCCAGCAACGACATGCTTTCAATTGTCGTGCACGCCGAGTTAGATATCCCTTCGGGCGACGAGCCAACCGCGTTAACCGATACCGAGTTGTATATGTTTTTCTCGCTGCTGTTTACCGCTGGATCGGAAACAACAAGAAACGCCGTTGCTGGCGGCCTCAACGCCTTATTTGAAAACCCCGACCAAATGATGCAATTACAAACAGCGCATCGAAATAACCGTAAATCGGCGCAAAATTTGCTTGCCACCACCGTTGAAGAAATGTTGCGGTGGACTACACCTTCATGTTCGAAGCGCCGCACGGCAACCGAAACGCTTGAATTAGCCGGTCATCAACTTCAACCGGGAGACAAAGTTGTTATTTGGGAAAGTTCCGC
>JBEGMF010000075.1:0-26903 GCA_041183205.1 Actinomycetota bacterium
GGCAATGGCCGCAGCGGAAACGATCAAGGATGGCCACGTTGGACGATCGCAGTCATTATCGCGGTTGTCATTGGTGTCTTCGCCGTGGTGCAAATCGCAACGTCAACACCATCGAAGTCAATTAGTTATGGCGACTTCATCACCGACCTTCAAGGCAACAACGTAAAAGAAGCCACCTTCGATAACGCCAACGGAAAAATCTCCGGCACGCTCAACGACGGAACCAACTTTTCCACTACCGGTCCCATTCGCCCGTCGGATGCCGATCAACAACTCATGACCGAAAAGGGTGTCAAGTTTTCATCACCGAGTGAAAACTTTTGGACATCACTCATTCCGTTGTTATTACCCATCCTTTTGCTTATTGGATTTTTCCTTTGGATGCAGCGGCGTGCTTCAGGTCAAATGGGCAACATCATGTCGATTGGCCGTTCGCGCGCCAAGACCTACACCTCTGAACGTCCCGCCACCACCTTTGCTGACGTGGCCGGTTATCAAGGCGTAAAGACCGATGTCACCGAAGTTGTTGACTTTTTGAAAAACCCCGAGCGTTTTTCCGAAATCGGTGCACGTATTCCGAAGGGCATTCTGTTAGTTGGTCCTCCCGGAACCGGTAAAACCCTTATTGCCCGCGCCGTTGCCGGTGAAGCCGGCGTGCCGTTTCTTTCTGTCACTGGCTCCGACTTCATGGAAATGTTCGTCGGTGTTGGTGCATCACGAGTGCGTGATCTCTTTCAATCAGCACGCAAGATGGGACGAGCGATCATCTTCATCGACGAAATCGATTCAATCGGTCGTAAGCGCGGTGCCGGTTTAGGTGGCGGTCACGATGAGCGCGAACAAACGCTTAATCAAATGTTGGCCGAGATGGATGGCTTTGAAGTCACCACCGGCATCGTGATGATGGCGGCTACTAACCGTCCCGACATTCTCGATCCCGCACTTTTGCGTCCCGGTCGTTTCGACCGCCAAGTGGTGGTTCCACTCCCCGAACTCGACGATCGTCGTCAAATTCTCGATGTCCATGTTCGACATAAGCGCATTGCTCCTGATGTTGATCTCGATCTTGTCGCTCGTGGCACTCCCGGCATGAGCGGCGCCGACCTCTCCAATTTGGTGAACGAAGCAGCATTGTTTGCCGTGCGCGAAGGGGCCACCGAAATTCATCGCCGCCATTTTGAAGAGGCGCGTGATCGCATCCTCATGGGTCAACGACGCGAATCAATGGCGTTAAGCGATTTGGAAAAAGAAGCAATCGCCTACCACGAAGCGGGTCACGCCGTTTGTGCTGCGGTGCTTCCTACCGCCGATCCGCTACATAAGGTCACCATCATTCCTTCGGGAATGGCCCTTGGTGTCACCATGCAATTACCCGCAGAAGAACGCCATATCTATCGACAGGATTACATCGAAGATTCTCTGGTTGTTCGCATGGGCGGCCGTATTGCTGAAGAACTCGTCTTCGATGTGGTTTCCACCGGCGCCAATAACGATTTAGTGGGCGCCACCGAACTGGCCCGCAAGATGGTGCGCGAATGGGGCATGAGCGATCGTGTCGGCCCCATGGCCTGGGGCTCACAAGGTCAGGTGTTCTTAGGCGAAGACCTCATGCACACCCGCGACTACTCCGATGACACCGCTCGTGTAATCGATGAAGAAGTCGAGCGAATCTTGCGTATGGCACAAGACAAGTGTCGTCAGGTGCTCACCGACAACCGTCATGGTCTCGATTTAGTTGCTCGTGCATTGCTTGAGCACGAAACCATCGAAGGCACTGAAGTCACTCGCCTACTTGAGTTGGCTCGAGCCGGTTCCACATCAGCCAATCCTCATAACGGAACGTCAGTGCCGCAAAACACGCAACCGTTAGACAACCCAACGGTTGCCTCAAACCCCGCAACCGAAATCGACGGCAACTTCAACTAATCGTTCGTTGTTTCGTCGCGTAGTTGTGCGATCTCAGCCCATACATCGGCCGCGTTAATTGGCCCTAGATAGTGCTGCACCACCACACCTTGGCGGTCGGCAATTACCACCAGCGGAATCGCTTCAATGCCGTAACGCTTATGGCGATCTTTTTGTGTGTGGTACTCGATCTCTTCCACTACGACCGGACCATGTTCGCCCCCGTCAAGCGGCATGATTTTCGTCATCACTTCAGCGCAGGTATCGCAGGTTGACGACGTGAAGACCGCAACTAACCATTCCGCTTGCGGTGCGCGAAAATCTTGACGGTCGAGTTGCGCTGGAATTTGCCACTTTGGCGCACTCGGTGCATCTGGTTTGCGTCGCTGCAAAACATACGCAACCACAACCGCCACTACGACGAGCGCAATGGCAATAAGAACTCTTTCCACCGAAACCTCAGTTCAATGTGGGTGGTAACTGATTAGGCGCCAACGTTGTTGTGGTCGTCGCTGCGGCCACCGTGGTGGTTGTTTGCGCCGGATCAGCAGCCAACGTGGTTGTCGTTGAATCTACCGGCGCTTCTTCAGGAACAACATCGGTGGCATCAATCTCAACTGCCGGAGCTTCAAGTTGGGCAATCGGTGTAAGTAAAGAAATGGTGCGCAGATAAGCGATGGCATTCATCACGGCCAACTCGGCTGGCGTTGACATGCGGGTTAAGGCCGTGACGGCAATTGGTGACGAACTCCGCACAATAAATAACGAGGGACTTGTTGCGGTCGCAACTGCTTGCGTGTCGACCCGCACACGTTGTCCCGGTGCCAATTCAATCGGCTGACCGATTGTGGTGAGTGTTCCGTTTGAGTAGGAAACAACTTCGACGGTGGCAGTGACATCACTTAGTGGATTGAGAATATGCAGCGACGAAACCGTTGGTGTACCCGAACGCAAAGCGGGCACCGTCCATTCGGTGGCGGCTACCGGAATTCCCATGAGGAGAGATAAACCAGCAATGTCTCCCCGACCACCAGATGATCGTTGCACGACGATGTTGGCGTTATCTGATGCCGAAACAATGAATGAGTGTCCGAATGCGCGCGGGATACGTCCATCTTCACCAACGTTGACCGAAATTGATCGCAAACGTGGAACCGCTACTTCAAACGGCTCGATAAAACCGTTCTCTTCGGGGTTATCGGGGATCACCTGAATTTCAACAGTGATATCGCGATCTTCGGTGTTAATGATCTCGATTGTTTCCGACACCGCAATTTGTGCTGGCACTGAAACTGGGAAAACCCAGCGCGACGTTCCACCCGTTGCACCGAGCGTCAGACTTAACCCGCTGGCAACACCTTCACGTCCATCGCCCGATTGCAATTGTTCAGCGATGACGCGTCCTGTGCGACTTACAACGGTGGTGGATACGTATTTGCGCAATGTCACCACTTCACCGACGTCGATAACGGTCAATGTGCCACCCGGCAATACCAAACCTTGGAAAGCCTGCGGAGCGCGCAATCCATCATCGGTGTCGAACGTGACGTCAACAGCGGCTTCCGAAGGGAATGGATTGAACAGCGCCAATAGATTGCGCGTGCCCGCCAACGTGGTTCCCGATGGGAAGTACCACTGCGACGAAGGCGATGAAGCGCATGGGCCGGCGTCATAGCCAGCGGTGCCCAACACTTCATGGCTAACGCTGACACCGCCGCCTTCCACTTCAACAAGTGCTGCCGCCCACGGGGCTGTGACCACATCAGAGATCAAAAATTGCGCCACCGATCGGGCCGGAATTTCGATGCGCTTTGATTTGGTGTTGTCGGTTGATGTGACAACCGTGAGCAAACCACTGCGCGCTTCGCTATTGGGATTCGAAATTAAAATCGTTTGTTCAGCAAAACCCTGATTGGTGCCGGTGGCTGAACCGGCGGCGCAGTACCAGGTGGAACCAAACGAATCGTCGGCGCTCACTGAAGGCACCGAAATACGCGCCGGATCGTTGGTAGACGTTTGGCGCGCCGTGCCAAGGACGGCGCCCGCCACGATAAGGGCCGGAAGAACAATGATGACGGGCCAACGCCACGCTCTCACTCTCATTCGTCACCGCCGAAAATTTCTTCTAAAAGATCGCGTGTCTCCGGAGAGATTTCGATTTTTTCCCGTTCGACTGGTTCGGCGACTTCTTCTTGCTCTTCTAGTTGTTGTTGAGCAAGCAACTCTTCCTCGCTTGGTTCAAAGTCGCTCTTCTTTTCCGACAAGTTTGTGGCTTCTTCAATTCGTGATCGACTGCGGAGAAGTAACACGATGACTAAGAGCCAAACCAGAATCTGACCGATCATGGCGAAGCGATGTACAAGCGGTGTTGAGTACGAAAGTTTTGCTTCCCCATCGAGTGGTGCGTTGTAAACGCTTGACCAACCGAAGACTTTTGATTGCTCCATCTTTTGGCCGTCAACGGTGAGTTCCCAATTCTCACCGGGAAGTGCGGCGTACACCTTTGAAGGTTCGGTTACATCGCCAGTGAATTTTCCGTAACCACTTTCGGAGGTGAGGATTGGCTCTGAAGTCGTGAGTTCGGCGGCAATGCGTTCCGAAAGAGAGTTACCGCCGGAAGGCAACTCGGCGCTGGTTGATAGTTGTGAAATAACCGGCGACCACGCCGCGTTGCGATACACCATCACACCTTGATTCACCGTGATTGATGCGAGATCGAGTTGTGCATCCAACATTGTGAGCAGCGCTGTTGGTTTGTATGCCCGCGATGCCGCATAAGGATCAGGAGCCGGCGCAAGTGGGACAACGATGTAGCGCACACCCATTGGTGCCAGAAGTTCGCCTAAACGAGCAGTTCCACCCGATGCGGCAATTGCGAGGACGTCTTCGAGTTGCGTCGTGGCACCATCAAGTTGTCCTGGCCATTGTTCGGCAATGCTTGGCGAACTTTGCAATGTTGTAGCGAACGCCAACTGTCGATCGTTGCCTAAATCAGAAACTTCGGGCGCATTCAGTTTCCAACCAGGCAGCGGTAAGGCTGCTTGATCGCCGATCCACACCACTCGCGATAAACCAGAAGCGGCATCGTTACTTAAAAACGAAAGTGTGCGGGCGAAATCATTTTTAGGCAGTTCCCACCGTCCACCGATTGAAGTTCCGAGCGCCGGCACAATCGAAACCAAAAACGCAAACGCAGCAATTACCGAAAAGAGTTGACGCCAACCGAAGTGATAATCGGGCAGATCCGTTTCGAATGCGGCAATACCTAAACCGGCAGCCAGCGAAATACCTAATGCAGCCGGCACCAAAAGAAGCGACGCGTTCGGCAGCCATTCCACCAACCAACCTTGACCAACGACCCATGCGCCGCCGAATCCTACTGCAGCCACCAACCAAAAACGCGCCGCCCAACCCAAACGCCAGCGACGACCAATTAGTAATGGAAGAGCAGCCGTCACCAACGGCAGCCAGCCAACAAAACCTTTGCCGAATGGTCCGTTTCCAAAACGAAGAACGTCGGCTAACTCAAGCGGGTATCCCCCGTTGGACGAAACACCAATTACGGCGCCGATGCCTTTTGTAAACGAAAGACTCCAAGGCAGATGCATAACCAAGGCAATAAGAGTTCCGAACAAACCCACGAACGAAATACGCAGAAAGCCGCGGAGTCGTCCAACAAATAGCCCTGAGAGCGCAAGAACAATTGTGACGCCCGCGGCCACAACCAAAATGGCGGGCGCAAAGGCGCTGGCGAGCGCTAATAACAAACCGAAAACAAATGCACGGTGCCAAAGGGGTCGCCAGACAACTCCCGGACCGGCATCGTCACCAAGATCACCAAATGGCGCCAAGCGCGATGCCAACAGCAATTGCGAAACCAACCACGGCATCACTGCATAGGCCAACAATGTTTCCCATTGGCCTTGAGAAATTGCATTCGACGCCAACGGTAACAACGCATAAAGAGCAATAGATAAAAGTCGCGGACGCGAAGATCCGAACGGACGCGTCATTCGCCAAACGCCAAGAACGCCGAGTGGCCACAAACAAATCGTGAGCAATGTGCGCAGTAACCCAACGGCACCCAACAAAACAGTGCCAAATGTGCCTAATAGTCCGAAGCCAGTGGGCGACCAACCAGTCGAACCCAAGCCAACTTCTTGGTAGCCACTGAAGTAGCGACTAAATGATTCACCGGGGCCGATAAAGCGAACGAAATCTCCAATTAGTGGAAGTCCACTGAACAAAACTTCTCGACTGCCCAGAACGAAGAAAACAAAAAGAACAAGCCAGACCAAAAATGTGGTCGACGTTTTTGGATCGCGCAAGTTGGAAACAAACGCGCGCCCGCCAGCCGCCGCTTCGGACTTACTCCAACGATTGCGAATGTAAGTGGTTAAGCGCGCACTACCCCGCGCCTGAAAGCCGCGTAGTTCGCGATCAGACAAGCGTCGAGTTTGGGCAATTAATTTCCGTCGCTCATTACGGGACTTACGTTGACGCGAATTCCAGACCCATGCCGAGGAGATATCGCTGGCCCTACGGAAGCGACCAAAAATTACTGACTGCAAAATTTCAAGCAGAGAAAGTAAGCCCGCCAGCGGCACCGAAACGAGTCGCGTTCCGAATGAATCGGCAACTCGCATTACTCGCAAGCGATGGCGCGCTTGTAAGCGTCGTCGATCATCAGTGGGGCGACGCACACCGAGGGCTTCACGGTGTGCCACCACCGCCGCCGGTGCAACAACCACACGGGCACCCGCCAAATGAGCACGCCAACCAAGATCTAAATCGTCGCCGTGATAGGTGATTGCCGGATCATGCCCGCCGATGGCCGCAAAGAGATCGGCCCGCACCAACGTGGCGCCGCCTTCGATATAGAAAACATCGCGGACTGCATCATGTTGTTCTTGATCGAGATCGCCGCGCTCAACATACGGCGCAGGGAAACCAAACCGGTCTGCACCCATGCCCACCGAAAGCAATCGTTGCGGTTCAAACCAATCAACAAGTTTTGGCCCCACAACACCGGCGTTGGATCGAAACGCTTCTTCGACCAAAAGACGTAACGCGTCAGGGTCAAGACGAACATCGTCATGGCAGAACAAATAGAACGACGCACCTTGAACTGCGACCATCGCTTCATTGGCCGCGGCGCCATAGCCCGGATTTTCGGAAAGGCGACGTACATGTGCGTCAGGCAACACCGACGCCACCATCGCTTCGATGGCCTCGGGATCATCGCTGGCAGCATCAACAACCAGCGTGGCGAAATCGGGGTACTCCGTGGCTGCGATTGATTGCAAGGTCTCTTCGAACCATTCGCCCGGATTATGGGTCACCATCACGATGACAACTGGCGGCGCGGCAGCCGAGGACTCCCCTTCGTCACTAGGAGGGTCCCACTCGGGCGCGGCCGAGGAAGCAGGAAGTGGTGATTCGGGGTTACTCACGCTCTGTCAAGGGTAGTCGTCAGAGCCTCTTTCACCGTTGACCCCACTACGATTACAACGTGACCGAATCCACATCTGCCGAATCTCCAACAAACGATCACATGGACTTTTCGCAATGGCAAGGTCGATTGCGCGCAACCGCTGAAGAGGCATTTGCTGTTCTTTTAGGTGTCGGTGTCCTTGAATTTCAAAAACTTCAAGTGAAACGACGCGAATTCGAAAAGAACACCGGCATGTCGATGCGCGATGTAGCCGATGAATTCATGACGCGGGTAAGGAAAGGCGCTTGTGCGAATAGGAGTTGACGCAACGTCACTCATCGGTCATCGCACAGGGATCGGCAACACCACTCACCACTACATCGTGCGACTTGCAAACGAGCGCAATGAGCTCGTTCCTTTTGCCTTGACTTGGAGTGGTCGTAAGCAATTCGCAAACGACATCGCCGCTGAATTCTCTGGCAATAAAAATGCGCGCATCACCGTGCCGAAAATGCCAATGGCCGCTCGACCCTTACGGATGTCATGGCAACGCTTCCAACATCCGGTCATCGAATGGTGGACCAAAGATATTGATGTGGTGTGGGGACCGAACTTTGTTGTGCCCCCCACCAAAAAGGCTGCGCAGGTAGTAACCGTGCACGATCTGACCTGTATCCACTACCCACAAATGTGCACGCCCGATGTTCTACAAGTCCCTGGACTTCTGCGTAACGCCATTCGCCAAGGCGCGTGGGTGCATACCGTTTCGGAATTCGTCGCCAATGATGTGCGCAACAACTTTGAAATCGATCCGCAAAAAGTTGTGGCCATCCCAAATGGCGGACCCGCACTCGTGGCGGACGATCGTGTTGCGCAATTGGCTGGTGATGGTCGCCAACTTGTCGGCTCATCACCGTATTTGCTGTTCGTGGGAACAATTGAGCCACGTAAAGACATCGTCACGCTTATTGCGGCTTTCAATTTGTTGGCTGCAAAAGAAAGCGAATTGCAACTTGTTCTCGCCGGCCCTGATGGCTGGGGCTCACAGGAAGTTTCCGCCGCCATCAACACCTCACCGTTCCGCAGCCGCATCCAACGGCTTGGTTGGGTGAGTGATGAACAAAAAGACATGCTTATGGCCGGCGCCACCGCCTTTGTTTACCCTTCGGTCTTTGAGGGTTTTGGTTTGCCGGTACTTGAAGCACTTTCATTGCAAACACCCGTGGTGACAACTCGTATCGACGCCCTCTTGGAAGTTCTTGGCGACGCCGCGATCTACGCCAACGTTGGTGATCCGTCCTCTTTGGCCGAAGCCATCAGCACGGTGCTCACTGATGATGTCAAAGCAAAAGACGCAGTCTCTAAAGGTCGAGCACGTCTGGACCAATTCCAATGGGATGAATCCGCACGGCGTCTCGAGGATCTTTTCCAACTAGCGAGAGACGCACGCTAAAACGTCATCGGCTGCAATTACTTACGACGCCCTCGCCCCAAGTGGGTCTGACCTAAAGTGACCCCGCTAGGAGATGTGCATGAAGGCGTTAGTAACTGGTGCAGCCGGATTCGTGGGACAACACCTTGTCGCGCATCTTTCACAATGCGGCGACGAGATCGTTGCTATTGATCGCGCCGATGGTCCCGACCTGTTAGACGAATATGCGATCGCTGCTTTTATTGCCGACGCGCAACCGGATGCGATTTATCACTTAGGCGGTTGGAGCGATGTTGGCGCGTCATGGGATAACCCTTTAGAAAGTTTTCGTGTCAACGCTGAGGGAACGCTCAACATCGTTTTAGGGGCGCGACAAGTCGAAAACGCAAGAGTCATTTGTATCTCTAGCGCAGATGTGTACGGGAAAGTTCAAGCCGACCAACTTCCCATCAACGAATCAACGCCTTTCCAACCAGTAACACCGTATGCATCGTCGAAAATCGCAGCCGACATGATCGCATTACAAGCATTCCTTGGCTACGGAGTGCAAACCATTCGTGTGCGGGCTTTCAATCATTTGGGCCCGGGACAATCAACAAACTTCTTCACCTCAGCGTTAGCTCGACGTATCGCCGAAAATGAATTGAGTGGTGAAACAAAACTCTCCGTCGGAAATCTCACACCGCGGCGCGATATGACCGATGTGCGCGATGTTGTGAAGGCCTATCGCTTGTTGGCGGAAAAAGGAGTTGCCGGAGAGGCCTACAACGTCTGCACCGGCGTCGATTACACCATTGGCGAAATTGCCGAGATGCTGGTGCGCTGTGCGCGCCATCCAATGGAGTTGGAAATTGATCCGGCATTACAGCGACCCGTTGAAACTCCCGTCTTGCGCGGCGACCCCACCAAATTGAAAAAAGCAACCGGATGGGAACCGGCAATTCCACTAGCGCAAACCTTGGAAGACGTACTCCACTACCAGCGTCAAGCGGTTGCGCCCTAAGCGCGAAACGGTCTTATACCTAAGCCGCAATGACTTGCGGCGTAGACTTAATCCATGACCTCCCCCCGCGCCCTCATTACCGGTATCACCGGACAGGACGGTTCGTACTTAGCCGAACTGCTTTTACAAAAGGGCTACCACGTCATCGGCATGGTGCGTCGTTCCTCAACGGTGAACTTCGAACGCATCGGCCACTTACAACACGACATTGAAATCGTGCCAGGCGATCTGCTGGATGAGGTTTCCATGATTCAAATCATGCGCACTCATCAACCCACCGAGGTGTACAACCTGGCCGCACAATCCTTTGTGCAGACGTCATTTGGTCAACCAGTTCTTACCGGCGAAACCACCGCTTTGGGTGTTACACGCCTACTCGATGCCATTCGCCTCGCCGATCATGACGTTCGTTTCTATCAAGCGTCATCCAGCGAGATGTTCGGCAAAGTTGTTGAAGTTCCTCAGCGCGAAACGACGCCGTTCTATCCGCGCAGCCCATATGGCGTCGCCAAACTTTATGGGCACTGGATCACCGTGAACTACCGCGAGAGTTACGGCATGCACGCCAGTTCGGGCATTTTGTTTAATCATGAAAGCCCGCGTCGTGGTCTCGAATTCGTTACCCGCAAAATCGCTTATGGCGTTGCCCGCATTAAGCATGGTCTCGAACGTGAATTGCGTTTAGGAAACTTAGATGCGCAACGCGATTGGGGTTTTGCCGGCGATTACGTCGAAGCCATGTGGTTGATGTTGCAACAAGATCAGCCCAGCGATTTTGTGATCTCCACTGATGAAACCCATTCGGTGCGCGAATTCTGTGAAGTTGCGTTTTCTCATGTCGGCCTCAATTGGCAAGACCATGTCGTGGTTGATGAACGTTTCTTCCGCCCCGCTGAAGTTGATCTCTTGGTCGGCGATGCATCGCATGCCCGTAAAACCCTTGGTTGGGCCCCGAAAACGTCGTTCGACCAACTGGTTCGCATGATGGTCGAGGCTGATATGGACCTCGTCACCCGTCAGCAACGTAATCTCACTACGTGATCAGCGTTTTATCCGGAGGAGTTGGCGCCGCTCGAATGTTGCGCGGCATCTTGAGTGTTGTACCGCCGGCTGACGTCACTGCGATTGTGAATGTTGGTGACGATATTTCGTTACATGGCCTCACTATTTGTCCCGACCTCGACACAGTGACGTACACGCTCGCCAATGCCACTGATCCCGAACGCGGTTGGGGTTTAGCTAATGAGTCGTGGCAAGCCATGTCGATGCTTACGAAATATGGCGGCATTGACTGGTTCAACTTGGGTGATCGCGATCTCGGCACACATATGTATCGCTCGCAACGACTGGCTGAAGGTGCCTCGTTAGCGCAAGTAACCGCCGAAATCGCCAAGGCATGGGATCTTGAACTTTCAATCCTTCCCGCCACCTGCGATTCGTTACGCACGATGGTCACGTTAAGTAGCGGCGAAGAAGTTTCGTTCCAGGAATATTTCGTGCGACTCGCGCACCAAGTTCCAGTGCAATCAGTTCGCTTTGTGGGCGCCGAATCGGCACGTGCCACCGATGGTGTGCTGGCCGCCATGGAATCATCCGAAGTCATTGTGATTGCACCATCGAATCCGATTGTTTCGATTGGTCCCCTGTTGGCGATTAGCGAAATCGAAAAAGCGTTGCGCTCTTACCGTCACAAAGTGGTAGCGGTCTCCCCCATTATCGGCGGTGCCGCATTAAAAGGTCCGGCCGATCGCATGCTCAACGAACTCGGCCATGAACAATCAGCGTTGGGTGTGGCCATGATGTATCGCGAGTACGCCGCCGCACTGGTGATCGATTCGGTTGACGAACATCTCGTTCCCGCCATCGAAGCATTAGATATGAAATGCGTGGCCACGAACACCATCATGAAAACAAAAGAAATCTCGGCCGCATTAGCCAACACCGTGCTGGGCGTGTTCTCATGAGCCGGATGGAAATTTTCGGCATTGACGGAATCGGCGAAATTCAACCCGGCGATGATTTGGCCGACATCATCGCCACAGCTGCGGCCAGTTCACCCTCATCGCAATTGCAAAATGGCGATGTCGTTGTAGTGACACAAAAGATTGTTTCCAAAGCAGAAAATCGATTAGTAAAAATCGACCCCAACGATCCGCTTTCGCATAAGCCCTTGGTTGAACAAGAGGCTGTGCGCGTTTTACGTCGCCGTGGCGATTTGCTTCTCACCGAAACTACGCATGGATTCGTTTGCGCCAATGCCGGTATTGATCTTTCCAATGTCGAAAGTGGATGGGCGGCGTTATTACCGGTTGATCCCGATCGTTCGGCGCGGCGTATTCGTGATGGTCTTCGCCATAAAGCCGGTGCGGAAGTTGCCGTGATCATTTCCGATACGTTCGGCCGCACATGGCGGCGCGGTGTCACCGATGTTGCCATTGGCAGCGCGGGCATCCTTCCCATTTTGGATTTACGGGGAACTCCCGATGCGTTGGGAAGAGAAATGCATGTCACCGAAGTGGCCATCGTGGATGAAATCGCCGGTGCCGCAGAATTAGTGATGGGCAAAACCACCAATATTCCCGTCGCCGTAGTGCGCGGCGTTGAAGCACATTGGTTAGGCGATGGCAACGTCAAAGATGACATCGTGCGCCATCCCACCGATGATTTATTCCGCTAAAGCAATTAGCGCTGCGCGAACCATTCCATAACGCGCCGACATCCATCAGCCAACGACGTTGCCGGCTGCCACTGCAATTCAGTCTCGGCGCGTTTCGGCGAAAGTGAACTGCGCGCTAATTCACCAACGCGCGCTGGTGCGTAATGCGGCTCGGTCTTCACATTGATGGCCTCGGCCATTGTCTTATAAAGCGTGTTCACACTTGTTTCAACACCAGTTCCGATATTGAAACGACGTTGCGTTCCGGCGAAGGCGGCTTTATAAAACGCATCCACTACATCGTCGACATAAACAAAGTCACGAGTTTGTTCGCCGGTGCCGAAAATGGTGCACTGCTCATTGGCCAGCAACTTTCCAGCAAAAATTGCGACCACACCGGCTTCACCATGAGGGTCTTGGCGCGGACCGTAAACATTGGCGAGCGCCATTGACGCCCAATCGGTGCCATGCAAAACACCGAAGGCGAAGAGATAGTCGTCAATTACTTTTTTGGCCACGCCATAGGGCGAAACCGGGTGTTGTGAATGTGATTCATCGACCGGCAAAGCACTGGGATCGGGCTCGCCATAAATAGTTCCACCACTGGAGGCGACCACAATTTTGCGGGCACCACTTAAGCGCGCTGCTTCAATGACGTTAAGGCCGCCCATCACATTGACATCAGCATCAAATAGCGGACGGGCTACCGAAACGCGCACATCGGCTTGCGCGGCTAGATGGAAAACAACTTCAGGTGGCTGTTCCGCCACCACATCCAGAAGGCCGGCATCACGCACATCAAGTTCGCGAAAGAACATGCGGCCGGTTGCTTGCGCGTCTTTGAGGTTCGCCAAATTTCCACTGGCCAAATTGTCGACAACTGTGACGCTGTGGCCTTCGGCTAAAAGTCGATCAACCAGCGTTGATCCAATAAATCCGGCGCCGCCCGTGACCAGCGTATGCATCAGTCGCTACTCGGAACTTTCTCATCCGAAAGAGTGCGGCGTGCTTCAAGTTCGTAGCGAGCACCCACGACACTGAAGTTTTCGATCACACAATCAGGACCAATTCGCGCGCCATCGGCCACAACTGAGGAATGAATGCGCACTCCTGGCCCGATAGTGGCACCGGCACCGATTACGGAATCTGCGATATGAGCACCATTGCCGATCACAACATGCTCGCCCACCACACTGTGAGTGACCGTGGCGGAATCTTCGATTTGTGCGCTGTCGGCAATTGCTTTTTCGCTGCCGCGCACGCCATCAACAAGATCAAGTTGCGCTTGGATGTAGGTCTGCGGTGTTCCTGCATCAATCCAATAGGCCGAACTTTGCATGGCGTACAACTTTTGATCGTCAACCATGGCGGGAAATACTTCGCGCTCAATAGAAACTTTGCGATCGCTGGCAATGCGTTGCAATACCGAAGGCTCAAGAATGTACGTTCCGGCGTTAATCCAATTTGTGGGTGCTGTGCCGGGCGCAGGCTTTTCAACAAACGCTTCAACACGACCGCGTTCATCGATCGGCACGACGCCATAACGAGATGGATCATCAACGGGGGTTAATGCGATCGTGCCTTCCGCACCAACCGAATGATGAAAATCCCACACTTCGCGAACATTCAGATCGGTAAGAACATCACCATTGACCACGATGAAAGTTTCATCAAAGCCAGCCTCAACGGCGGCGAATCGAACTGCGCCCGCGGTATCTAACGGTTCCGGTTCAACGGCATAAAGCAATTCAACACCGGCACATTGCCCATTGGGATAGGCGGCGAGAAATTCGTCGGGCTTATAACCAAGGGAAAGAACTGCAGTGGTCACACCATGCGCGCCCAAACTGGCGATGACGCGTTCGATCATGGGCACGCCCACAACCGGAAGCATTTGTTTTGGAACATTCAACGTAAGTGGTCGAAGTCGAGTTCCAAAACCGCCAACTAATACAACCGCTTTCACTGACCCGATGCCCCTACTGACGTGGTTGTCACATCAGCACCTGGAGTAACCGTGACCGGATCACTTGCTTGTGATTCCGCTCCGACAGTGGTCGACGTATTGATGGTTTCAACTTGGGTGGGTGAAGAAGGATCACGCGCTAAGACAATGACTAATACGCCGGCGGCAATGATGCCTGCCACCAAAAGGGGAAACTTCAGATTGCGGCGATTGCGATCCTGCACTTCGCCACGTTCACGCGCTTGGCGTGCTTCTGCTTTTGCTCTCGAGGCCTTCCCCATAGGCCGCTAATGGTAGCGGCCCATTCGTTCGTTCTAGGAACGGCCCCGCATAACTAATTCAGTAAAGAGATTTTCATAGGCCTCCGCCACCGCTGCTGGCGATGCCCACTGGCCAACGAATACGCGACCATTGGCACCCATCACCTCTCGGCGCGCCGGATCATCGAGCAATGAATCGAGACCGCCCATGAATGCGTCGAGATCATCGGGCGGAACCGCAAGGCCCGCATTGGCCGCTTCAACCGTGCGCGCCACTTCGGTACCGCTATCAACACTGGCGAGCACACACCGACCGGCGGCCAAAATCGAATACATCTTCGATGGCACTGACGAGTGTGCCAATCCTTTACGCAACGGAATGAGATGAATATCGGCTGCAGCCAATACTTCCGGCAACCGTTCAATTGGTTGCATATCGACAAAACGAACATTGGGAAGTGATGCCGCTTGTTCTTGTAACGACGGACGCGCCGCGCCACCGCCGTTAATTACGAACACAACTTCAGGTCGCGAGGTTTGATAGCGGCGGGCCGTTTCGATGATGAGATCAAGCGATTGCGAAAAACCAACATTGCCGGCGTACATCACAACGGTTTTGCCCGATAAATCAAACTCTTGGCGATACGAATTCTCCCGCGCCGACGGGGTGATTTTTTCGGTGTCGACAAAATTGGGAATCACACGAACTTTTTGCAATTGCCGTTCGGCTTTTGAACCGCGCATCCCTTTAGCGATTTTGGCGCGCACGTTGTCGGCCAAATCTTCAGACAACACAGTGACGGCATCGGATAAGCGATAACTCGTGCGCTCCAACCATTTCGATGCCGCAATGATCTTTTCGTTCTTCAGCGCGCCCACTTCAATGGCCACATCGGGAAAAACATCTTGAATGTTGAAAACAAATGGCACTCGGCGCAATGAACCCACAACCCGACCAGCCGGACCCAACGTAAGTGGTGGCGACATTGAAAACACAACATCGGGACGAATCGGAGTTGCCGTAGCCACCGCAGTTGCCAATGCCGTGAAGCCGCCGAACGCTAATGCGCGGGCGGGAATGTTTCGTTTGTCGGCCGGAAACGGATGAACACGACTAATTCGTCCCCATTGCGTTTTTTCCGTGCGCACAATTTTGCCGCCCCATCCCGGCTCAATGGCGTGGTTGCGATACCACGGCAGCGATGTCACCACATGCAGTTGATGACCGCGATCAATGAGTTCATAAGCAATACGCGACATCACGACACCGGTTGGCGCGGTATCGGGATCGAAATGAGGACAAAGGACAACGATGTTCATGCAAACGTCCGGTAGAGATCTAAAAGTCGTCGGGCCGAATCGGGCCAGGCAAAGTGTGTCACTCGTTCATAGCCGCGTTGCACCATTTCGTTACGCAATTCGTTGTCGGTGAGCACCTTGTCGATTGTTGCCACCCAACCACGTACATCAAGCGGATCAACAAACTGCGCCGCCTCGCCCGCCACGATTGGCAATGCACCGGCGTTGCTGGCCACCACCGGACAACCGCGCACCATCGCTTCTAAAACTGGCAAACCAAAGCCTTCATACAGCGACGGGAAGGCCATTACTGACGCCGAGCGATACAAACAGTTGAGTTCACTTTCACTTACTCGACCGGTGCGACGCACATAGTCGCCCACTCCGTAAGCGTTGATTGCCGCCAAGACCGATTCTTCTGAAGATCCCGCGCCGCCGGTCAGCACCAACAACAAATCGGGATGCGATGCCCGCAACCCAGCAAACGCAGCAATTAATGATTCATGGTTCTTATGCGGATACGTGATGGCCGGAAACAAAACGAAGGGATGATCGTCGATGTCGTAATCGCCCAATGTTTCGCGTCGCTCGAGTTCGTTATCAGGCAACGGCGGCAACACGCCACACGGAACTTGCACAATTCGTTCGGGATCAACTCCGGCGCGCACTGTGGCATCGGTGGCGGTAAACGAACTCAAACACACCACCGCATCGGCTTTGCGCAGAGAACGCGGTGCAATAAAACGAATCCAATTACGTTTGATAAATCCAAAGCGTTCGGGAAATTCGAGCGGCTGCAAATCGTGCAATGTGACAATGCCATCGGCAGTGCGAATGATCGGCATGGTGCCGCCGGCATGATGCACAACTTGGCACTTGTCTTTGCGGGTACGCCATGCCAGCCACACCGATTCGGTCAACACTCGCCAAAGACGTGAACTACCGCTGGCGGGCGCCACTTTGGTTACTCCGAAACGGTCACCAAACTCTTTGGCTCCCCGACGATTGAGATAAACCACGAGTTCAACATCGTCGGCATGTTCAGCCTTCACCGCATCTAAAAGACGCACGGTGTACTCCTGTGATCCGCCCACTTCACCGGGCACAAGCCAAAGCAGATTTACTCCAACGCGCATTAGCGAGCGACCTCTTCGTAAACGGAGACGAGTTTGTCGGCGCATTGCTGAAGTGAAAATTCGGTGATGGCCCGCGTATAACCACTTTCGGCAAAACGAGCGCGCAATGCATCATCTTCTAAAAGTTCTTGTAAGCCGCTCGCAATGGCATCGACATCGGTTGGATCCACCACCACTGCGGCATCACCGGCAACATCGGCGGTAGCTGTTTTTGAGGATGTAAGGACCGCCGTTTTTTGCACCATCGCTTCCGCAATTGGCAATCCGAATCCTTCGGCGAGCGAAGGAAAGGCAAACACATCGGCGCCGGCATAGAGCGCCCGCAGTGTGGGCTGATCAACAAAGCCAATCGCCTTTACTTTCTCCCCCAATGCGGCAAGTTGTCGTTCAATTGATTCATTCCACCCTTGCGGGCCGGCCAACACCAACGTATGGGCCACTGAAAGCCGAGAAAATGCATCGAGCAGGCGCGGCAAGTTTTTGCGCGGCTCAATTGTTCCGGCCCACAACACATACGGACGATCAAGTCCATAACGAGCGCGCACACCGGCCACTGTTGATTCGCTTACCGGCTCGGCATCTACACCCCACGGAACAACGCGCAATTTCTCTTGGCGAAATCCATCGGCCACACATTGCGCCAAAGTGGTTGGCGAAGGACAGATCACAACATCAGCATCTTTTTTGGCTAACGCAATGGCCTTATCGAAAAATCGCAAACCCCGTTTTGTAAATCGTTGCGGTTCGTGGCGGAAATGCAGATCGTGCACCGTCACTACCAACGGCGCCGACTTTGGTGGCACCGCCATTCCGGTGGCATGAATGACATCAACCGCACCGGTGGCGCGCTGCACTTTTCCGATACGAAATTGTTGCCATAGTTCGTACATCGCCAAGCGCGGCAGCGGTAATTGTTTGACTTCAATGCTGGGCGCAAAAGCGGGATCGGGAGCCGAGCGATGATGCGCACTCACGCCAATTTGTTGCACGCGCCCATCACGCTGCACTGCGGCCACCGACTGCAGCGCCGAGGTGGCCGTTCCGCCGGGAACTCGGTGCCAGCACTGTTCCAGTGTGACGGCGACGCGCAAACTCCGATCCATGATCTGCGAGTCTCCCACGCGAAGACCCATCAAATGGGGGCATGTTCACTAGGGTGAGGACATGGCCTTTACTCCCGACCCGAATTTTTGGCGGTCCCGGAAAGTTCTGATCACCGGCGGTCGAGGATTCCTCGGACAAGCAGTTGTCGAACAGGCTCGCCAACGCGGCGCAGGCACGCTTGTTGTTCCGGCCAGTAGCGAATTTGATCTCACCGATCGCAATGCAGTGACGCAAATGTTTGCGCAACATGCGCCCGATATCGTCATTCATCTTGCGGCCCGCGTTGGTGGCATTGGCGCCAATATGGAACGTCCGGCCGATCTTTATTTAGAGAACTTATTGATGGGCACCTATGTCATTGACGAAGCCCGTCTGCGCAAAACGGAAAAGACCGTTGTTGTCGGAACTATTTGTTCCTATCCAAAGTTCACCCCAGTCCCCTTTTCAGAAGATTCGCTTTGGCAGGGCTACCCGGAAGAAACAAACGCTCCCTACGGCATCGCCAAGTTGGCCCAACTTGTGCAGATACAAGCCAACCGCGCGCAATACGGTCAAAACGCGATTTATCTCATGCCCACCAATTTGTATGGGCCACGCGACAAGTTTCATCCGGCGGTGTCACATGTGATTCCCGCGTTAATGAAAAAGGCCGTTGACGCGAAAGAACAAAACGCGGCATTCATCGAAGTTTGGGGCACCGGTTCGGCCAGCCGCGAATTTTTGTTTGTTGATGATGCAGCCCGCGGCATTTTGCAGGCCGCCGAGTTCTATAACGAATCAGATCCGGTCAACTTGGGTGCTGATCAAGAATTACCCATTCGCGAATTAGTCGAAATCATCGTCGACTTAGTGGGCTTCACCGGCGAAGTGCGTTGGGATACATCGAAGCCTGATGGTCAGCCCCGCCGTGGTGTTGATGGATCACGGGCAGCCGAACGTTTCGGTTTTAAATCGCAAACATCATTCCGCGATGGATTGCACGCCACGCTTGAGTGGTACTTGGCCAATCGTCAAGAGGCCGAAGCTCGACCGGTCTAAAACAAAAACTCGCGACTTAACCGCAGGTTTCGCCGGGCGGAATGTTCGGCACGAAATCACTGATCGTTGTGGTGGTTGAGAGATTCGGCAAGAACGGATTGGCTTGCGTGGTGGTGGTTGCCGACCGTTGCGTTGTCGTTGGCGATTGACGTTGCGTGGTTGACGACGACGGCACGGTTGTCGAAGTAGTTGACGCCGGCGTTTCGGTTGACGCCGGTTCGGGAATTGGAACTACTCCACGAAACACATCCAACACTGGCGCTGATGCCGCCATGTTGAGATCCAACGTGCTGGCTCCGCCACGATTCACACCGTAAGTCGTCAATGTCATTGTGACGAGTTGATCAGGATCGAAAAGTCGGAACTGTTGAGCGAGATCCAAAAGTTCTTGCACCGAAAGTTGCGTATCCAAAATGACGTTCTTCTGTGCGATGTCTACGTACTCTTTCAACGTAAACGGATTACGCACACCTTTTGAGACTGCTTTTTTCAACGCCGCTTTAATGAACTGTTGCTGACGAGCGATACGTCCGTAATCGCTTGACGGATCGAACTGCCAGCCCGAATTGGGTTTGCGAATTTGGTAATAACGAGAGCGCACATAGGCAAGCGCTTGTTCCGAATCGAGAACCTGACAGCCGGCATCGAATTGATACAGACCAGTGTTTTCATCTCGGGCCGGATAATTGAAATAGATCGGCACGCCGTCAACGGTGTCAACCAATTGACCGAAACCATTGAAATCGACCATGGCGTAATGGTTAATGGGAATGCCAAAGGCCGAATTGATGGTGTCGATCAGTTTTTCCGGACCACCATTAGCGAGGGCTGCGTTGATACGTCCTTCGCCGCCACCGGCATATTTCACCCATAAGTCACGCGGCAATGACATCAATGCTGCTTGTTGATTCTTCGGATCAACGCGCAAGATCATGATGGTGTCGGTATTCAGCGTTGCACCGCGACCGGTCAACACAGGATTGTCAGCATTCAAACCGGCACCGCTATCGATTCCGACCAACAAAATATTGAGCGGATCACCCGGCGCTACTGGCGGCGCCAATGACGCACTCACATCGACACGCGGCACCGAACTTGCTTGGGTGTAGACCCAGCCGATTGCACCGGCGGCAGCAAGCGAAAAAATTGCCAGGAAACTTGTAAGTCCCAGCAACGCTCGTTGACGCCCAGTCCGTTTAGCCACGCAGCAACGCTAGCAGCGCACTTATGGCCCAAATCGTCGGCCTTTCTGGTGCACCCCTATGCTGAGCGCACCGTGAAAACGTCGTCTTCGCTTGCTCTCCGTACTGATGCCACCGCGATCGTGGGCGGATTTGTGGCGAGCGGATTACAAGATCTCACCAACGATTTGAGCGCGCTTGATTCAACTGGTTGGTGGGCGGTGATGGTTCCCTTTAGTGGAGAACCGATCTGCGCGCGTTTTGAACGACGCCGCCCCACTGGTTCTTGGCCCACATCCCAACAGCGTTGGTTTGGTCCCGCTCGTGAGAGTTGGACCTCATCGCTTTCTTATGACGAATTTGTGCAACGCGTTGAAGAGATTCGTCAATCAATTGCCAACGGCGATGTGTATCAAGTCAATCTGACGCGTCGACTTTCAGCACCGCTCACTCAAGACGAATCAATTGTGGCCTTAGGCGAAATTCTTTCGTTGCATAATCCGGCGCCCTATGCCGCGGTGCTCGATCTTCCCAATTGCGCGGTGGCCTCGGCATCGCCAGAAATGTTTTTGTGGCGTCACCGAAATCGCTTGCGTTCGAGCCCTATAAAGGGAACAACCGCGCCAGGTGTTCCTTTCACCGCAAAAGACGAAGCGGAAAACATCATGATCGTTGATTTAGTGCGTAACGATTTCGGGCGTCTTTGTGTGCCCGGAACAATTGGTGTGCCATCGTTACTAGCAGAACAAGATCATCCCGGTTTGGTGCATTTAGTGAGCACGATTGATGGTGAATTACGCACCGCAACAACTTGGTCGGAAATTTTCGCCGCTACGTTCCCACCCGGATCAGTCACCGGCGCACCAAAAATCGCGGCGCTGCAACATATTGCGGCTCTGGAACCAGTTGAGCGCGGTCCTTATTGCGGCGCGATCGGTTGGGTTGATGCCGATCAACAATGCGGCGAGTTCAATGTTGCTATTCGCACCTTTTGGATTGAAGACGATCATCTTCATTTCGGAACCGGCGGTGCCATCACTTGGGATTCACAACCCGATGATGAATGGAACGAAACCGAACTAAAAGCGCGCCGTCTTGTGGATCTGGCCTCACGCCGTTGCGATACGCCATGAAAATTTGGATTAACGGAAACCTGCGCCACGATCAGCAAAAGACACTTGCTGGTGGCGATTTGAGCGCTGCGTTTCGTGGCGGGGTGTACGAAACCATTGCGGTGCGTAACGGTCGGCCAAAACTTTTGTCGTTGCATTTAGCGCGCTTGCGCCGCGGACTTGTTCGTTTGCAATGCGATCTTGAGTATTCCGACGAACAACTAACACTGGCCCTTGCCGACACCGTGAACGCCAATGCGCTTACCAATGCGTGGACACGCATTGTGGTGGCGCCGCAAGGTTTATATGGTCTGCAACCATCAACACCGGTGGTCATCATCACCGCCGTTGCTCTCCCCGATCGTTCGACACCACTTCGACTTGCCCTTTCTCCATTTCGTCGCAATCCCTATTCGGCAATGCGCGAAATCAAAGCAGCCACATGGATTGAAAACGATCTGATCACTAACGAAGCAAAACAATCTGGTTTCGATGGTGCGCTTTTGTTGGACACGGCCGGTTTCGTGAGCGAATGCCCGAACGCCAATGTGTTTTTCGTTCTCAATGGACAACTCTGCACACCCAGTTTGTCGACCGGCTGTTTGGCTGGCGTGGTGCGTGAATTTCTCTGCTCACAACTTCCCGTGCGTGAAGTCGAAATCACGACTTCCGAATTTTCACAAGCAACCGAAATGTTCGTGACTTCAGCCATTAGCGGCGTGCAACCAGTTGCGTCGGTGCAACTAGCAAACGATGCGCAAGTGCAATTCGCTCCCACTGCCGGCGAATTCACCCAACGAGCGCAAACCCTTTATGCCAACGCTTAGTTGTCGGTGCGTAAATGCACCACATCGGCCACGGTGACTTCGCGTTCGGTGCCATCGCAATCAACTAACAGATGACCTTTTGCCGAAAGCCCACGCGCCACACCCGAAAACGTTTCGTGTGCTGTTTCCACGCGCACGTTTTGCCCAATGGTGACTAACTGCGCGCTGTACGTTTCTAAAAATTCATGACGCGTTGATGCATTTTCAATTTGCTGTAACGCTGCTTCGTAATGCGTTAACCACGCAACCACAATGTCGTTACGTTCAACTTCATGACCACAAAGATGATTAAGCGCCGTGGCAATTTCAACTAAGTCACTCGGCAGATCAGCCGGCCAGTTCACATTGAGACCCATGCCCACCACCACGGCATTAACCGAGCCGGCCACCACATGCGATTCGGCCAAGATGCCGGCAACTTTTCGATAGCCACCATCAGGGGTCGAAAAGATCAGGTCGTTCGGCCATTTCAATCCCAACTCGACGCCGGTGACCTCGGCAACCGCATGGCGAGCCGCCACCGCACAGGCCGCTGTGAGCAAAAACAGTTCGTCCGGCTCTAGCGATGGCCGCAGAAGCACCGAGCACAGCACAGAAGCGCCTCTAGGCGCCTCCCAGGTGCGATTTAGCCGCCCTCGGCCCGCAGATTGGTAATCGGCCAGCAAAACAAGGCCTTCGTCGGCCCCAGCGCTCGCCGCCGCAAGTGCATCTTGATTGGTGGAACCCGTCTCGGCGACCCATTGAATCTGGTCGAACCGAGTTCTAGGCACGGAGTTAGCAAATGGCCCCTTCATATGTGCCACCATACGCCGTGCTCAAAAAAATCCTGATTGCTAATCGCGGCGAGATCGCAGTCCGAGTAATCCGTGCCTGTCAAGAGATGGGCATTGCCACTGTGGCGGTGTATTCGGAACTCGATCGAGACGCTCTTCATGTCCGACTGGCCGACGAGGCATACGCCTTAGGTGGTCAAACTGCTGCTGAGAGTTATCTCAACACCGATGCAATTCTTGATGTCATCGAACGCAGCGGTGCTGATGGTGTGCATCCGGGTTACGGATTCTTTTCCGAAAACACCGACTTCGCACGCGCTATCACCGAACGTGGCGTGACATTTATTGGTCCACCGCCTGAAGCAATCGAAGTTATGGGCGACAAAGTTTCCAGTCGTATCGCGGCACAAGCCGCTGGTGTTTCTGGCGTGCCTGGCACAACTGAATTTTTAAATGACGCATCGGAAGTAATCGCATTCGGTAACGAATTCGGTTGGCCGATTGCTATTAAAGCTGCCTATGGCGGCGGCGGTCGTGGCATGCGCGTTGTGCGCAGTGAAGCCGAAGCAGCCGAAGCGTTTGAATCAGCAAAAAGCGAGGCTTTAAAGGGTTTTGGACGCGATGAGTGCTATGTCGAGCGCTACCTCACATGGCCGCGTCATATCGAAATGCAGATCATCGCTGACACTCATGGCAATTGCGTGTGGGTGGCTGAACGCGATTGTTCGGCACAACGTCGTCACCAAAAACTTGTTGAAGAAAGTCCGGCACCGGATTTCCCCGATGCCATTCGTCAAGCCATGGGTGAAGCAGCCGTCAAAGTTGCAAAGGCTTGTGGTTATGTCAACGCAGGAACAGTTGAGTTCCTTTACCAAGACGGCGAATTCTTCTTCTTAGAGATGAACACTCGTTTGCAGGTTGAGCATCCTGTAACCGAAATGGTTTCCGGAATTGATTTAGTGGCCGAACAAATTCGTGTCGCATCCGGACTTCCGTTGTCGTTCACACAAGATTCAATTCAACTCAATGGTTCAGCCATTGAAATTCGTATCAATGCTGAAGATCCCGCCGAAGGTAAGTTCCTTCCTTCACCGGGTCACATCACCACGCTTGTTCCTCCGGCCGGTTTCGGCACGCGTTGGGATGGCGGCTACGAATCTGGCGACACCGTCAGCCAGTACTACGACAACTTGGTCGGCAAGTTGATTTGTTGGGGCGAAGATCGCCCAACCGCTATTCGCCGCACCTTGCGTGCACTGCGCGAATTCCGCATTGAAGGTATCGCCACCACTATTCCGGCCGATATCGCCATCTTGGAACACCCCGACTTCATGGCGGGCACGCATTCAACCAAGTGGGTTGAGGACACTCTCGATCTCACTGGCGTAAAAGCCAATGCCACTGCTTCTGATGAAGATGGTGAAGCAAAGGTGCAACGCGATGTTGATGTTGAAGTCAACGGCAAGCGTTTCGCGGTGAAGGTGTTCGTGCCTGAATCACAAGCCGGCGCAGTTGTTGCCGGTGGCGCAGCGAAATCTGCAGCTCGTCCCCGTCGTGGCGGCGGTGCGGGCGGTGGCGCCGGCGGCGGCAGTGGTGCCGTGGCTGTCCCCATGCAAGGAACCATCGTGAAGGTTCTTGTTGAAGTGGGTCAGGAAGTTGAAGCAGGCGCAACGGTTTGTGTGTTGGAAGCCATGAAGATGGAAAACAACATCACTGCCGACAAGTCAGGAACCGTGAAAGAAATCAAGGTTGCTCCTGGCGATGCTGTTGGTTCCGGCGACGTTGTTGTTGTTATCGAATAACAACTCGCGCACAACTTATTGACGCACCCAACCGCGCGGTAACGGCAGCGGGCCGTTGGCGTAGGTGAGAATTCCGGGTGCTGCTTCGCACACCGTGGGCACGGCATTGACTGCCGGTAATGCCGTCATCACCATGCCCAAAATCATGTAATCGGCGAAGGAATGCGCCACGAAATCAGCGGGCGGAAACACTTCAAGTTTGGTGCGCACCGATGGCATGCCATTCACTTCAACGACATAGCCATGTTCAACTTTCCAGTCGGGCTCAAGCGTGCGACCTTTACGCCAGCGCACATCACAGGAAATGATTTTTTGTCCGTTACGGAAACCTTGCCAACTGGCTGCCACGCCCGCTACTTCACCGGCATTAATTGACCACGAACCTAAATCTAAAAATTCGGTTGTGGTTGCCACTTCGGTTTCGCAACGAACATCGTCAAGTTCAATACCTAATGCATCGGCAGTGAGATACACCGCGTCACCAAACACCGCAGTGCCTTTAGCAATTAACGCTGGCAATTCGGGATCATCTTTTTGTCGTCCATAACCAACGGAACGCTCTGTGTCTTCCGAGTCGTAACCAGTGGAATCAACTGATTCCAACACCCGCACCGATTCGATGCGATCGCAAAGACCGGCCGACACTAACGCCAACAAATTGGCAAAGCCCGGGTTCATGCCCGAACCGAAAATGCTCGACTTTCCTTTTTCACAAGCATCAATGATGCGTTGGCGTCCTTCACCAAGTGCATGACCGGTTATAAAACCCGCCGTTGATGAAATGTTGATTCCGGCCGAAAGCAATTTCACCATGTGATCAACATCAGGCCACTTCGGGTTGTAAATCACACAATCAGGTTTGAGCGCAATGAGCGCATCAATGTCGTTAGTGGCGAGCACACCGATTGGTTCGATGCCACAAAGTTCACCAACATCGCGGCCCACTTTGTCGCTTCCGTAGGCATAGCAACCAACAAGTTCAAGATCTGGGTTGTTCATGGCGGCCTTCACTGATTGTTGGCCGACATTGCCCGTTGTCCACTGCACAACGCGATATGGCATCGCATTCCCCCTTGTGTTGGGCAATGTTTTAGTCGGTTTCGCTTGGCGATGTGCGCGGTGCGAATTATTCAGCGGCGTCGGTGAGCGCTTCGGCCATCGACGGATGCACAAACAACGATTCGTGCAGATCGGCCACTCGCAAACCAGAGTTGACCGCTAAGGCCACCACTGAGATGAGTTCGGCTGCATGACGTCCCACGATGGAACCGCCTAACACCACGCCCGTGGCCGGATCAGAAATGATCTTCACAAAACCACGGGGGTCGTCTTCGATTAACGCTTTGGCATTGGCCGAAAACGGAACTTTCGTGACGCGGATTTTGCGGCCTTCAGCAAATGCATCGGCTTCGGCTAATCCCACATCGGCAATTTCCGGTTCGGTGAAAATTGCCGACGCCGCTTTTTCATAATCGATATGACGATGCGGACCAACATGCAATCCCATTGCATGCTCAGCAATTTTGCGACCCTGCAACGACGCCACCGATGACAGTGGCAACTTGCCCGATACATCGCCCGCGGCATAAATGTGCTTCACCGACGATAAGCAGTTGTGATCAACCGACACATAGCCGCCGTTCATCTCAACGCCGAGGGCCTCAAGACCCAAATTTTCGGTATTAGGTAACGAACCAATGGCTAACAATGCATGCGATCCGCTCACCACTCGCCCATCGGTGCATTCGATGGTGATGTCGTTATCGGTGACAGTGGCCGTTACCGCTTTGGCACCCTTCAACAAATTCACACCGCGGGCAAGAAAATCTTGTTCCAGCGCAGCAGCCACTTCAGGATCTTTTAACGGCAGCACTTGTTGACGACTCACAATGAGCGACACTTCGCAACCAAACGAAGAAAACATGTGCACAAATTCCACACCGGTTACACCCGAACCGATCACCACTAAATGTTC